>NZ_JASUAZ010000026.1:0-53198 GCF_030283135.1 Mixta mediterraneensis
AGGCCGCATAATCCGCCGGAGAGGCAGGGGACTTCCCTGCCTTTCGTGGCATCAAAGGCCGCGCGCCTGCGGCGCAGAATAAGCAGGCTGCGCTGACGCGCTGCCTGCATTATTCCTGCGCGTGGTAGTCTGAAGTTCCTGTCTTTTGGTCAGATGGTTAATATTCCTCATTCTCCTGCTGGCGATGATCTTTATTTTTCTTTCACTGATATGGATATAAATGTTTCTTTTCCGGGCGTCGTCCCAGAAGGGACACGGCTGTCGTGAACGGAGCCGGTAAACCGTCTCCGCCCTTCGGGCTTCCATCCTGACGCAAATTCAAATTCACGCTTGCAGCATCCTAAAGGATGCGCCGCTTTCACCGTGGCGGTAATAAATTACCCCACTCTGATGCCCTGAACGGAAATTCGTCTTGCGCCGATTTTCCGTTCAGGGATGTGTGCATTCTCCAGGTGTGACTATTGTTCGATTTCATCAGTTCGCGTAGGGCTGCTTTTAGCATCAGCCAGAAAGGAAATAAAGGGGTATATAAACGCTGCGCGCCCCTTTATTTCCTTTCTGTCAGCTGCTCATTGCCCTTCGCCGCTCAGTGATGAAGTCGAACGATGTAATAACCCAATGAGGAGAAAACCAGAATGCACACATTAAACGTCAAAACCGCCACTCGTGAATCAGCCGAACAATTTAAAATCGATGAACGCCAGCGCTATTGTGTTACAGATGGCGATGAGCGTCTTGATTTTATTCCTGCGCTCTTTTTTACGCCTTCTGCTGATAATATGATTGCCAGCTGGTTACGTCAGCATTCCGATTATGATGGTGGTTTCTGGAGTTACTGGATAATTCCGCAGGGCACCGGAGGAAACGTGGCTCCGAACTGTGTCAGATTCACCACGACGCAAACCGGATATATCGCACCTGAAGGTGAACAGCGCTATAACATGATTATTCCTGGTAATTACTTTGAAGCAGAAGTCAGTGCCGATGCTGCCGGAATTATTGCGACCCTGATGATTATGAACTGGTTGTCCTGGCAGGTTGCCGATATGGGGCCTGAATATTCGAAAGTCTGTAAACACCTCGTCGCTCGTCAGGACGCACTGAAAGACTACATCAGTATCATAAAACACCCTGAAGCATATTTAATTTATCGGGCTATTGATTGACGACATAAATACTGGATGAATAAAAAGACCTCCTGTTGAGGTCTTTTTACTGTTTTGAGAGAGTCTGCCCTGAGTCTTTATTCTTTTTTATCGCCCGGTATGTTGCCTCAATTTTTCTGGCATAGATATATCTTCTCTGCGCCTGTTCTTCTGTTTTCCGGAAACCTGCATTATACGCCCCCACGGCCTGCCAGCTGACTCCCCACTTTTTGAAAGCTATTGCAAGATAGTAAGCCCCGGTGTAGATATTCATACATGGGTCGGAAATAAGGTGCTCCGGTTTTATTCCATAACGAGCCAATTCGTTAAAGTGCTGGGAGTCCACCTGCATAAGTCCGGAGCCAAAACCCGAAACAGGATTGTGGCCTTTAACGTCTGTGCGGAAGTTCGATTCATTCCAGGAGATTGCCCGAAGCAGATCTGGATCTATATGATAATCTCTGCCCGCCATATCAAAACAATCTGCATTAGCATTCTGAGCGGCTATCAGGAGTAATGCTGCCAGAAGTAGATTCCTCACTATTATTTCCCTGTGATGTGTTTTAGATGCCCTGATGATCGCATTATTACCTGATCTCAGGCAAGCCAAATATGGCCGAGAATTACTCTATGGATGCCTGTGCTAATATGCTTCTCCGGTAGTTTCTGTCTCACACCCCACGCAAAATTTCATTTTGCAGGATTATATACTTAAATCATGTATTTACGATTGGATTATGAATGCAAATTAGTGTTTTATCGCACAGAAGGGCACTGCCATAGTGCCGTAATGTCGCCTGTTTGTGGCTCTATTGTGGCTAATGTAGTGCTAAATGAGAATAATCATGCAATTACTATGAATGCCACACATTGCGGTGCCGCTAAATGTGTGGCATTGTAGTGCCTGATTATGGCCAGTTAGCACTGCAATAGTGCTGAATATTTATTGAGGCTATTTTTAAACAGTGCCAGTGTGGTGCTGTCAGGGCAAGAGGGAAATAAAGTTATGCCACGGCAGAATGTTTATATGAAGCAAAAAACAATTGATGGTATCCGACAAATCGTCGATATGAGAAGGGAAGAGGGCGCGACAGCTTCCGATGCCAATATCTCCAGTGTCTGTTCCGAAATGCTGGAACTGGGAATGCGTGTATACCTCAATGCCAAAAATAAGAAGGCATCAGATGCAGAAGCCGGTGAAGATGTATTTCAAAGTGCGCTTTTTGAAGAAGTAGTAAAATCAAGAATGGCATCACAGGAGATACTGGCACTGATGTTTTCTTTGCAGGATATAAAATCTGATAGTCGTAACAATTACGATAAATTGATCGACTCTCTAAAAGAGAAAACAGATTTACGGGTCAAAAAGGTACTCAACAGAGAGTAGAATTTTCTGGTTAAGGAAGCCAGCTAACAATAGTGGTATGGGATGATTGCTACTTTTCTATTTTCAGAAAAACCATGCAATATATATGATGAATTAGTTTTGTAAGTATATCTTTTTGTGGTATATTTTAAATACAGCATAAGGTTATGTTGTAGACAATAAGACTTCGCTCACACAGGGGGGTTCGAGCCCCCTGCATGAGCTAACCATTAACCAACCAACTTTCAGGAGTATGGTCATGGCTACGCACGATCGTATGGATCTGAATGTCAGATCTCAAGCGTTTTATCACGATTTTTCTCCCTATCTTAAAAAAAGTCATGAAGACTGGTACATAAAAGATGCAAGTCATAAGTATCTGGGTGCTAGTGCAACATTTGCGTCACGTTTTTTTCCTTCTGGAATCGTTTCTGTGATTGGTTTGGAGGATTCAAGTATCCCAGCTATTACAGCCAATGATATTAATATTATGTATGCCTTCGAGAATAAAGTAATTCAAACAAAAAAAGATATGACTATTTTTTCTTGTGGTTATTTTATCGATATTGAAGGTGCTAATTGTTTTGTTTTAAAAATGGCTCCTTATTCTTATCAAGGAAGAGATTCGGTACTTGTTGATGTGATAGATATTACATGCCATAGCTATATCCATGAATTGATACCATCAATTTTCACCGGAGAGCAAGTGGTCATGTCAAATGTATCTCTTAATAATTTTAAAGGCTTCAATCCGTTGGGTAAAGTTACTAGCAAAGAGTGGGAGGTGGCATGGCTTATTATTTGTGGTTATTCATCAAGATGGATTATTAACTATCTTAATCTTAGCAAAAAAACAGTTGAGTCAAAAATAAAAAGCATCTATCAGAAACTACAGGTTTTTGATCAGGGAGGTTTATTGCGAGTGGCAAGGTTTTATGGATGGATTAGATTTGTACCTGAAAAATTTTCCTCAGACACTGTTATTTTAAAGGTTAAATGATATTTAAATCCGGTAATAGTGAATGTCAGTGATGATGTTCACTATCCGTATATGCAAACTGTAAATATTCCTCTCGACATATGTATGCTCAGAGAACGTTCGATATCGCTGTGAAGCTTCAATGATTTTATTTACTACCAATAAATTGATTCAGATCAACATAATGTTAACTTTTTTGATCCTTTTTTTGAGAGAAAAAACTAGTTTTCCTTATTTATTATTTGGTTATCAAAACCACTGTATTTTTAAACACCGGGCAGTTGCCCGGCTAGTCAAAAATTTTGCTTATGAAACAATTTATCTCAGTTTATGACGGAGAATTTTGTTGATGAGCAAGCTAACGACAACAGTCCCTATAAAGCGTCCCAAATCCATTACAGTCATCCTGACCGCTGAGGCCAGTGAGCGACTTACTGCACTGGCAAAAAAAAGGTAAGCGTTCCCGCCAGCTTGAGGCCATGCTGCGTATTCATGACAGCCTGAAACGTGTACCTGAAATTACGGGAGACTATTGGGAGATCACCACGCTCTGATATTTCTGGACTGAAAGGGAATATCACCCGACCTGCATTATCGATATTCCCTGCCATTATGTCGGACTGACGCCAACGGTCTGATTTCAGTTTTTTTGTTTTGTCTTATCCGTTTTTTCTTCACCGATAAAACGGCGGGCATCCCTTTGCCCAAAATCCGTCGGGCGAGTTTCCCCCCACGACAGGTGTGACACCCTGGGGCGGTAGCGTGTCTGAAGACGTTTGTACAGATAATCCCCCGCGGCTTCTGCCTTGCGGGCGTCGCGGGGGCGTATCTGCCCGAACAACTTAATCGTTAATTAAAGGAAATAATATGGCTGATATTTCAGTGATAAATCAGGGGGCGGACGTTGTCTGCAAGGGGAATAAAAAGGGACTGCTCTCACGCATGGTATCTGCCGTGAAAGCGGTGCCGTCGCTGGTGAATAACCGTACCGCGAAGGCGCTGTTTAAGTATGTGGCAATGCCGCTGGCATTATTTCTGGCGGCACGCGGTATGGCGCATGCCGAAGACCTGACGGCGGCCGGCAAACAGGATGCGACTGATACCTTTGGTGAAGACTCCACCATGATGTACTACTTCATGATCGCGGAAGTGGTGCTGGTCTTCCTGCTGTACCTCAAATCACATAACCCGGCGACCTTCCTGCTCATCCCGGTGTTTATCGTGATTACCAAAATCATCTTCTCCATCATTTCTGCCCGCTCCGGGGGCTGATCGGCACGGAGACTAGTCAATGGATGAGGAACGCGCTTCGCGCTTCATGTTTCCTCAGACACTGACAGAGCAGACACGGCCCATCGGACTACCGATGGATGAGAAAATAGCCCTGTTCGCACCGATGGGATGGGGCTTTTATACCGGTAAGTACGTTACCGGTCTGGTCATTGCCGTTCTGCTCTGGTTCTGTCTGAAGTATTTCAAAAAGGGGAGAGGGACCGACTGGCTGCTTAACGCCTGCTACTGGTACCTCCCGTCTTCACTCTTCAAAGGCATGTACAAAGTCATTCCCGATTCGTCATTCCGGCTGTGGCTGCGTTGATGGCCAGGAGGTATTCCCATGGACCTGAAGGCAAAGCGCCTGTCGGCCCGCTACACATCACTCATCTTTCTGCTGCTTCTGGTGTTCTTTGGTCTGAGTCTTGCCGGCAACCTGGTGGCCTGGTTGCGACTCGATACGCTGATTAACAGCCGTGAAGAAACCTATATCCCGATGGGGTTTGATACCCCGTTCACGCTGACGCGTAACCGGATGGATGCGAATTATCTGGAGCAAACCGCCGAGTCACTGGTCTTCCTGCGCTACAACGTGTCACCGGAATCGGTGAAGGCCAATCACAAAGCGCTGCTGCGCTTCTTTGATAACGAAGAGCGTCCCGCCATGCAGGAAGTGCTGGCCAGCGAGGCGCAGCGCGTTATCGACAATAACGTGACGACCGCCTTTTATCTGTCCGGCTTCGACACGTACCCGGCTTCGGGGATTGTGGATATTCACGGGACGGTACAGCAGTGGATAGGCAATCGTAAGCAGCTGCCGGAAGACAAAACTATACGGATGGCACTGCGCTATCACCGGGGTATTACCACCATTCAGGATTTCAGGGAGCAGGTGGATGAAAAGAAAAAATAACAGGCATGGCAGGCACCGTCTTGCATTGCTGGCCAGTCTGCTCTGTCTGAGTGGCAACGTACTGGCAGAGCCGGTGGCCGCACTACCGACAAAGATACCGGTTTCGCCGGACAGCCAGGTCCGGGTCGCGCTCAGCAACACTAATCCGAATCTGCTGGTTGTGCCCGGCGATAAGATTATCGCCGTGGACAGTGCGCAGGGGATGTTTCTTAATGACAACAAGGCGCTGGGGCAGGCTAACGGCGGTGTGCAGCTGATGACCGCCCAGACTACCCCGTTCACCTTCTATGTCCGCACGGAAGGAGGGCTGACCGTTTCTGTTATTGGTGTCCCGCAGAAACGGGATGGCCGGGTGCTGCAGTTTATCTCCAGCCGTCCGGTACAGCATGATGATGCGCGGCGCTGGGAGCAGTCGCAGCCGTATGTTCGCACCCTGATCTCTGTCCAGCAGGCGGTACTGAGCGGCGGCGTACCGAAAGGGTTTACTGAAGCTCCTGTCGTGGCGGTACCGACATTTTCCCTGCCGGGCTGGTTGTCGGTGACGCCTCAACAAATGTGGAGCGGTGGTGGGCTTCGGCTCTATCGCCTGACGGTGCGTAATCGTGGTGCCAGTGTGCTGGCTATACCTGAACGACTGTTTCAGGCACCTGGCGTACGTGCAGTGATGGTGTTTCCGTTCAGTACCACGCTGATGCCCGGTACCGATACGCAAGTGTGGGTCACGGTCAGCAACGACGGGGAGGGGCAGGCTAATGGCTAACATTAACGTGCTGACCCGTCGCAAGCAGATGGCGGTGCTGATCGCCGTGGCGCTGGGATTAAGCGCTATCGGCGGTGTCGCCTGGTATATCGGTGCACCATCAAAGGTGTCCCCCGGTAAGAGCCAGGCAAAAAAACCGGTACCGGATATGACCGGCGCGGTGACCTCCAGTACCTTCGGTAAAAAAGTCAGCGATACGGCGGTGGCTGACCTGCAGCATACCGCGAATCAAGCCGATAAAAAGCTGGCCAGCTTCGAGAATCAGCTCAATAAACTCGCCAGTGAAAACAAGGCCTACCGGGAGAAAATTCAGTCACAGGATGATGATATCAAACTGCTGCAGACGCAGATTGATGCCATGAACCAGGCAGGCGATAGCGGCAGCGGTCATGCGTCGCCTGGTCCGGGAGCGCCAGCCGGCACCCTGCCTGTCGGTGGCGGTTCAGGCGCGGTCCCACCGCCAACCGCCTTTTACCCGGGCGTTCCCGGCAATCAGACGACGGTGAATATCGCTCCACAGCTGAATCAGGGGCTGTCCACCATGAGTATCGATTACGGCGAAAAAAAGGATGATGCGCCGGCGCTGCCGTATATTCCGTCGGGGAGTTTTGTCGGGGCGACGGTGATTGAGGGGGCGGATGCTAACGCCTCTGTCACGGGTGAAAGCGCCTCATCACCGATGCAGTTCCGCCTGACCGGAAAGGTGATTTTACCGAACGACGGGGAATATGACCTGCGGGGCTGCTTTGTAACCGCAGCCGCTTACGGTGATATCTCCAGTGAGCGCGCGCTACTGCGTACCGACCGTCTGTCCTGCCGTGTTCATGGCCACGTTATCGACCAGCCCTTCAAAGGACACGTCTCCTTTATGGGGAAAAATGGCATCCGGGCCGAGCCGGTCATCCGCAACGGCAAAATTGTCGGCTATGCCTTTGCCGGTGGTGCCATCGATGCAATGGGCAGCGCCATATCGAACGTCGGCTCAACCAGCGTTGGCCTTGGTGCAGCGAATACCGTCAGCGGTGGCGATGTTGCTCGCGCCGGGTTCGGTGGTGGTACGTCACAGGCAGGCAAAACCCTCTCAGATTACTTCATCAAACGCGCTGAACAGTACCACCCGGTTATCCCGGTCGGTGCCGGTGTGCAGGTTTCGGTCGTCTTCCAGGAAGGTTTCCAGCTGCAGTATGCCGATGTGAAGAAGGAGAAGAAGCCTGCTGTATCTTCCCAGGAAAAAGCGACCGGCAACGGGATCACTATCACCAAAGAAGCGCTGCGCAACCTCAATCTCGGGGACTCCGTGGGTGCCATGAAGGACCAGATACAGGCAGGAATGCAGGAGTCGATGCGATGAAAATTTTATGGACAGGAGTCAGAGCGGGATGGCGGGCGATGCAATTTCACTACACGGGCCCCGGAGCGGCGTTGCACGTCATGGCGCTGACCGTCCGCTGTCTGCTGTGGTGGGCTATGGGCTGCATTCTCTTGCTTATGGCCTATGGCGGACTGCTGCTGTTTTATCTCGAACAGATGCCGGAACGGGTGGCATCAACGATTCCGGACCTGCTGGCGGTGGTTCATGAGGTGGTGGTTCGCTGGCAGTGGCAGTGCATCACGGTACTGAGCTGGAGCCTGCCGCTGTTCTGTCTGTGGGTGACGCTTGTTCGATTTATTCCGGAGTATCCTGCCGGCACTGACCGTACCCGCATTCCGTTCAACCCGCGTCGTTAATTTTTCTTCCCCACTCAGGAGATTGTATGCGTAAACCACAACGCCATCCTCTGGCTTCGTTGTCTTCCCCGGAGCTGGCGCAACACATTCTGGATAACTGCACGACGTTTATCACGCTGAGCCAGCCTGCTCACCCATTCCACCTGCCGGATGGGCCGCAAAGAGGCCATACGATAGTTGTCGGGCGTACCGGCGGCGGTAAAACCGACCTCTGCGCTCGCGTCATGAATGATGTGCTTCGCCGTCCCGGTGACGGTCGCGCTGATAAGTGATAAGCGCCACCTCTTCGGCGCACCGGCAGCCATAAAAATCTTCACCCGCTGACCCCCTTTCTCTCAGGATAAATCATGAATAAATTCATTATGCCTTTACTGGCAGGCGCTGGCCTGCTCTCCGGCTGTGCCGGGATGAACTCTGACTTTGACTGTAATACCGTGGCCCATGACCGCTGCATCACCATGGAGCAGGCTAACCAGCAGGCGGCAGGACGTACGTCGTCTTCCTCTGCGATGCCCGGCGTTGATGGTGATGCAGGAAAGACGGACGCGGCTGCTGAGACCCTGCCGCGCCTGGCACCGGTTCCGGTCTCACCCTCACCGCTGACCGGTATTCAGGCGGCTACCCGTGATGCGGGTTCGCGCTCAGTAAGAACGACGACGGGGAGTCTGCTGCCCGCGCCGCACCCGGTTCGTCCGGATGCGGGAGGCCCGGCAGTACCTTCTCACCGGCCAGCCGTTTCTCCTGCCTTGCCGGCGTCATCACCTGTCACTGAAGCCCGGCGCTATGCCGATACCGGGGTCAGTCAGCCTGTACGGATCAATCCGACCACGGCACGACTGTGGATTGCAGGCTGGATTGACCGGGATGATGTTATGCATCAACCGTCGGTAGTGTCTTTCGTGGTGAAGCCTGATCACTGGGCCGGGAGCTGAATATGGCCCTGCATGATGAACTGTTCCGTCGCCTGATGACCGACTGGCAGCGGAAGGATGGTGCCGCGAAGGCCGGAGAGGCGCTGGATGATATGGACTACCCTTCTCTGGTCAGCGTGCTGCCGTACCAGCATTACGACAAAGACAGCGGCCTGTTTGTAAACCAGAACACCATGGGTTTTATCCTCGAATGTACGCCGCTGATTGGGGCCAACGACGGTATCGTGGAGGCCCTGGACAATTTCCTGCGTAACAAACTCCCCCGCGAACAGCCGCTGAGCGTGCTCCTCCTCGGGAGCAAGTGCGTCAGCCATCTGCTGGATAACGGTCTGTCAGACATGGCCTGGCAGGGGGAGCAGGCAACGCGCTTTGACCATATCACCCGCGCGTTCTATGAACACGGTGCCCTGTACGGACTGCCTAACAACAAAGGCTACCCGCTGTCGCTGCGTAACTATCGCCTCTTTATCAGCTACGCCGAGCCGTTGCGTCGTGATGTTGATGAATTGTTTGCCTCGCTGGGTCAGACGATGAGTATCGTACAGCAGTCGCTGTTTGCCGCGAACCTGCACTCTGAGTTGCTGGATGATCGGGGTCTGGTCGGGCTGGTCCGTGAAATTGTGAACTTCCGCCATGATCGCATCACGCAGCCGTCTGATGAAGTAGATCCGTATGAAGAACTGAATGCTCAGTGCGTCGCCCGATCTATCAATCTGAAGGTGACGCCGGATTGTCTGCACCAGAGCCAGTCCTCCGCAGAGGGTGGTCGGGTGAAAACCCGCATCATGAGCTACATGCCGGAGAAGAACCCGGTGAAGTTTGCGTTGTGGCAGGGCGGGAACAACCTCAGCAATCTGCTGGACCCGACGTCGACGGTGCCATGCCCCTTTGCTATCACGCTGACGACAGAGCTGGATGTTCAGGCGAAGAGTCAGAACGAAGCGGTACGCAAGTTTGCCACCAACGATAAGCGGGCAAACTCCCCGTTCGGTAAGTGGGTGCCGGGGGTTAAAAAGGCCGCCCGTGAGTGGGACGGATTGCGTGAGCGACTGTCTACCGGGCAGTCGGCGCTGGCGCGCTACAGTTTAGGCGTCACGCTGTTCTGCGAGGATGATAATGATAAGGCCCTGATGTGCGAACTGGCGCTGCAGAATACCTTCCGCGCCAATGGCATTTCACTGTGCTCGCCCACCTTTATGCAGCTGCGTAACTGGCTGTCGCTGTTTCCGTTCATGATGCCGGAAGGGTTATGGAGCGATATGCGCCGCAGCGGTGCGACACTCCGGGCGGAGTCCTTCAATGTCGCCAATCTGTTGCCGGTGGTGGCGGACAACCGTATCTGCCCGAAGGGCGTGCCCATTCCGTCGTACCGTAACCAGCTCTCGTATCTGGACCTGTTCGACAGCAAGTCAGGGCTGGGTAATGACAACTATAACCTCGGGGTGTGTGGCACCTCCGGGGGCGGGAAGTCTTTCCTGATGCAGACCATCATCCGGCACATCCTCGACAGCGGAGGGCGGGCCTGGGTGTTCGATATGGGGGATTCGTACAAGGCCCTGTGCGCCAACGTTGGCGGGGTCTATGTCGATGCCACCGACCTCAAGTTCAACCCGTTTGCCGGTATCGTCAATATTGTTGAATCGGCAGAGAGTATTCGCGACCTGCTTCTTGTCCTCTCAAACCCGTCTGGCAAAGTGGAAGATACCGCCAAATCCATCCTGCTCAACGCCGTGCAGGCGGTATGGGAAGGAAAGGCACCGTCGAAGCGTAAGGGGAATGCCGTTCTGATTGATGATGTTCAGGCGCTGCTGAAGGCCTGGACCGCCGACCCGGAATACCGGGATACCACAACGGTCCGCAGTTTAATGGAAGAAATGGTGGTCTCCCTGCACAAATACACCACCGGCGGCATTTACGGCGAGTACTTCAACAGCCCGGAACCGGCGCTCGATGACAACGTCCGCTTCTGCGTGCTGGAGATGGGGCGCCTCAAGAACAAACCCGACCTGCTGGCGGCCATCATGTTCTCGATGATGATTTACGTGGAACAGCGGATGTTCCTGTCCCCGCGCAGTGAGCGTAAGGCAGCCATCATCGATGAGGCCTGGAAGCTGCTGGCGAGCGAAAACGGCTTTATCGGTGACTTTATTGAGAACGGCTACCGCACGGCACGTAAGTACGGAGGGGCCTATATCACCATCACCCAGGGGATTGAAGACTTTGACGGCGACAAGGCCAGCATCGCGGCGAAAGCCGCCTGGTCCAACTCATCGTTCAAGATCATTTTGCGCCAGAACCCGGAAGCCTTCATCAAGTACAACCAGAAGAACGAAGGGCAGTTCAGCCAACCGGAGCAGACCATCATTAAGGGCTTCCCCTCAGCAAAAGACGCGCACTTCAGCGCCTTTATGCTGCGCGTGGCTGGGCAGGTCTCGTATCACCGCCTGATTCTTGACCCGCTGAGCCGGGTGATGTTCTCGTCCGATGGCGATGATTTTGAGTTCCGTGAACAGTGCCTTAAGGAGGGGAAAACCGTCCACGAAGCGCTCTGGTTACTGGCCCGTAAAAAATACGCTAAGGAAATGGAGGTGCTGGAACAATGGCAGATACAGTCGTGAATCAACCGGAGTCCCCTGAATTACAACCGTCTGCGGACGTTACCCCGGCAGACGGAACGCGTCATAACGTCTCTTCAACATCATCCCATCAACGTCTTAGTCGCCGTCGCCGGCGCTGCCTGGTACCGGTGGCCTGTGTCACCGCTTTTATTCTGGTCATGAATGCCGGCATCTCGATGTTGCTGGCGCAATGGCAGCGACCGGAGACGGTGAGCTTCGATATGACCGGTACGGTGAATAACTTTATGGCTCAGGTGGCCGGGCGTCATCTCAGCGATGATGAGGTAAAAGCCACCACCGCGCGTTTTAATACCGCCCTCAATGCCTCGCTGACTGACTGGCAACGCCATCACGGCGCCATCATCCTGGTGGCACCGGCGGTGGTGGGTGGTACCCGCGATATCACTGCAGATGTTCAGGCAGAGGTGGCGAACCGGATGGCAGAGGGAGAGAGTCATGAGTGACGAAGTCGATGTGGCCCAGGACGTTGTTGAGCTGACGAATACCGTGGCGGTGCAGGCTATCCGCCATCAGTTGCAGGCAGCGGGGAGCGAATATTGCCAGTCATGCGGTGAAACTATCCCGGAGGCCCGGCGTCTGGCGGCACCGTGGGCAGACACCTGCACGCCGTGCCAGAGCGTACTGGAGCACCGAAATAAGGTGGGCTACTGATGCATAAACGATATCTGACGTTGTTGCTTCTGGTCTGTCCACTGGTCGGGCAGGCAAAAGATCTGGGCTCATGGGGGGATGTCTGGCCGGTGCAGGAGCAGAGCTTTCTGGCGCTGATTCAGGATCGCCTGCAGGGTTTGCAGGATAACGGCCAGCTGGCGGAGCTGCAGCAACAGTTCCAGGATCGGGTGGTGGAGCACACGCTGCGCCCGGCACCGGCAGAAGGGCTGGTTACAGACACGCAGGCACATACGTCCTGGTATGACCCGACCTTTGTGGTTGGCCAGACGCTGGCCGATGCACAGGGTCAGGTCTTTGCGCGTCAGGGCGATACCCTGAACCCGCTGGATACGCTGGCGCTGAATACCACCCTCTATTTTATCGACGGTGATGATACGCGTCAGGTCACCTGGATGAAGGCGCAAACCCCGCCCACGCCAACCTACAAGGTCATTCTGGTCAACGGCAACATCAAAACGGCAGCAGATGCGCTGTCAGAGCGTATCTACTTCGACCAGCAAGGCGTACTGACGAAGAAACTGGGTATTCACTACATTCCTGCGATGGTCAGTCAGGACGGTAAGCGCCTGAAGATCACCTCAGCCCCCATAAAGGAGGCCCGATAATGCTGTTCCCGCTTGTTATTACCCTGCTGTGTTTCACCGTCGGCGCGCTGCTGTTGGTGGTGATATTCCAGCGACGGGAATACCGTCGCCTGCGGGCGGATGCCGATGGGATCGTGATGCGCTATCTGGCGGTTGCTGAGCGGTTTGAGTCTCTGGTCCGTGAGCTGACGGAGCCTTACGGCGGTGTATTGTATGATTTGATGGAGGTGGAGCAGCTTGCGGCCCGGATGAAGGCGTTGCCCGACCGTGAAATACGGGAGACCGCTGAGCCTATTCTTGAGCGCCTGAATGGACGAATGCGCATGTTACTGAAGCAGGTGTCAGACCGTTATCGCCTGTCTGATGCCGATCGGCAGCGCTGGCTGAGTGAACAGGAATACCCGGAGGCCGGCAAATGACATTCAGACTTTCTGCTTTTCTACTGGCCTGCGGTCTGACCATCGGTACCGGTACGCTGGCCTCTGAACCCGAATGCCAGGGGCGATTTGTCAATCCGATCAGCGATATCTGCTGGGAATGCATGTTCCCGATGTCCATCGGTAATGCGACGGTGTCCTCCGGTTCGTTGCCGGATACGGAGAATCCGTCTTCCCCCATCCAGTTCTGCCCGGTCCCGCCGCCTGTCTTTCAGCGTATCGGACTGGCGATTGGTTTCTGGGAGCCGTTTGCCCTCACGGATGTGACCCGCGCGCCGTTCTGCATGGTCAATCTCGGTGGCGTGAGTATCAGCGCCGGCAAGCTCGGCAGCGGCGGCGGGAAACGCCAGGGGGCGGTCAATACCGGTGCCTTCTACCACGTCCACTGGTACAAATACCCGCTGACCTGGTGGCTCAATATTATCACCGACCTCGGCTGTCTGCAGGGCGGGGACATGGATATCGGCTATCTGTCCGAACTGGACCCGACCTGGGATGACAGCTCGCTGGCCTCGGTGCTGGCACCTGAAGCGTTTTTGTTCGCCAACCCTATCGCGCAGGGGGCCTGTGCCGCTGATGCGCTGGCCAGTGCCGTTTCAAAACCCTTAAACCCCCTGTTCTGGTGTGCCGGTTCGCACGGCAGCATGTACCCGTTTACGGGGTTTGTTTCCAATCAGGCCAGCCCACAGGCCGCCAGCGTGCTGCTCTCCGAGCGAATGGACTACAAGCTGCACCGCCAGGGGATGATCCTGAACAGCGTCGGCGCCGATACGGCCGTGTGCTATGAGTATCCGTCGCCCATTATGCCGAAAGATCGTTACCGCTATCAGATGGTCAACATGTATCCGGACGCGGGACGTTGTCACCCGTTTGGTCGTACCGTGATGGCCTGGGAGGCCGGGCATGCCACGCCGGCGAGCCGACAGAACTTTGGTTACCTCATCTGGCGCAAGCGTAACTGCGTCTTCCTCTGATTTTCCGGGAACAATCTGATGAACCTTAAAATTTTTACCGTGCTGGTCGGTGCACTGCTGGCGGCTGCCAGCGTACAGGCCGATGGCCTGACAGACGAGCAGCAGCTTTTTCGTGCACTGCGGGAGCAGAGTGCGGCGATACGTCAGCTTCCGCAGAACGCCGCAACCCTGCCGGACGTCAACGCCCTTCTGCAGGACAAGATCTCCGGGGCTGACCGGCAGTGGATAGGTGATATGCAACGCCGGGTGCAGTCGTCCGTTGCGCCGGACAGCGAGGCCCGCCCGGATGCGCTGTACTTTCTGTCGTTTTCCATCCCCGAGGAAGGGCTGAAGCAGATGGTCCCGGCGGCAACGCGCTTTCATATCCCGGCACTGATTAATGGTCTCGTGGATAACAACTTCCGCAAAACTGTGGAATCGGTCTTTCGTCTGGCGCGGGAGAACAATCAGGGCGGGGTGCAGATAGATCCCCGGCAGTTCAGCAAATACGGCATCACCACGGTTCCGGCCCTGGTGGTGACCTGTGATGCCGGATATGACCGCCTCACTGGCAACCTGAAACTGAAGGAAGCTCTGGAGCGGATTGCAGCAGAAGGGGATTGTGCCGATACGGCGAAGAAGTTGCTGAAGGAGGGTGCATCGTGAAAAAACAGCTGATACCGGGCATTTTGTTGCTGGCAACGGCGGTATCCGTACTGGCCAGCCCGCAGTATGACGAGGCGGCAAAGTATGCCGGCAGCGTGAAGAATCAGGGGATGAATGTGATGAAGGGGACCGACCCGGCGGCGGCGATCCCCGGCTACACCGCGAAACCGGATGAATCCGGTTATTACGGCGGGACCACCGCCACCAGTAATCCCGACCTGGAAAACGCCGGCAACAGTGAGATGCATAACGGAGAAGCCGGTAAGACCATCATGGAGGTCATTAAGAATCGCCCGAAGGATCTCATCTCCACCGACGCTCCCTTTATCAGCGGTTCGCTGGATATTGAGGATAAGGCTGAAACCATCATGTCTGGTACCGATACGCAGTGCAAGGATGTGAACGTGGATAAGACCCAAATCACCAATTACACCTGCGAACGTACCCCGGCGGTTGAACTGGCCTGTACACGCACCGCGGGTCCCGGAGGAGGTCATGAAGAAGATACAACAGAAGACAAGCGTTTCATTATCAGTCACGATCACTTCACGTTTTCCCGGAGTGGAAAACAGATAGTGTTTGGGTTTTCCCCGCCGGAAACCGGGGTCGTCCTCTCTGCCCGTCTCAATATCACTACTCAGGCATACCTGTTAAATTCAAAAGTCAGCTTCATGAACACTACCTTCAATGCAAGCGGAAGCGGCGATTTTACGCTGAATGCAGCAGGAATGCAGTTGAATGAGGGAACGGTAGTGCAGGGAACAAGCTGTTCGGGAAACGGTACCTGCATTGGCTCGGTGGATGACATCCTTTTCAGACAGCTTCAGCAGGGGCAAATACGTTTCACTCTGACGGTGATGATGAGAGTACCCGCCAAAAAATGGGTCCCGGACGTGGTGTGGTCAGAAAACTGTCCGTTCGACAAAACAGACCAGGTGCTGATCAACAGCGTCTGTACCGACCCTGGTGGCGATCGCACTTTTGCCATCAACGGTGAGAACTATGTTCTGCACAGCGACTGCTGGCAGTATACCGACACGTATGTCTCTCAGTCTGCCGATAACGGTACCTGTAACGACTATATGCAGAACCCCGCCTGTACCGTTGGCTCCACTGCCTGCCTCGACAGCCTGAATGGTACCTGTTTGCGTGAGCAGGTAGTCTTTTCCTGCGAGGAAAAAATGAGCGGCAGCGCGCAGCTGTGCGGTGGTGAACTGGTCTGTACTGATGGCAGCTGCGACCAGCTGGATGACGGTAAGTCAAATGGATTTCAGTCAGCCGTTTCGGGGCTGGCCGCGCTGGCCGCTGCTGGTAAAGATATCGCCGCCCTGAATGGTGTCAACGTCTCCGCCTTTACCGGTGAGGGCCACAGCTGTCGTAAGGCGATGGCGGGTTTCAGCAATTGCTGCAAGGACAGTGGCTGGGGTAACGATGTCGGACTTGCCAGTTGTAACACCGAAGAGAAGGCGCTGGCGGAGGCCAAAAAGCGCAAGCTGAGTATCTACGTCGGCTCGTACTGTGCGCATAAGGTGCTAGGCGTCTGCCTTGAGAAGAAAGAAGGGTACTGCCAGTTTGAGAGCAAGCTCGCGAAAATCGTTCAGGACCAGGGGCGTCGCGGCCAGCTGGGTATTGGCTTTGGCAGCGGAAGTTCGCCGGACTGCCGTGGGCTGACGGTGCCAGAACTGCAGCGTCTGAATTTCGATAATATTAACTTTGCCGACTTTTATGATGACCTGGAGAACGGTGCCACGCTGCCGGCAGACCAGGAGCTGCTTGACCGCGTCAAAGAGCAGATTGCCGGTAAGGTGACGGGAGGAGGCCAGTGAAGCGAACATTCTCTATAGCTTTTCTGTTGCTTGTTACCGGGGCGCAGGCAGCGACCGTCAGTACTGAACCGTCACAAAGCGCATTTCCTCCGGCTGCCTTCTCATCCACCGGGACCTATGTGGATGCGCCCATTGTGGGCTGGCACTGGTACAACGAACCTCAGCCAGAAGAGGAGGATGAGCCGGAAGATGACACTGTCCCGCTTAGCGTCCTGCCGCCAAACCTGCAGATGTCACTTCTGCAGAAGCTGACAAAAGAAAAGCTCAACAGCGCCATATTGTCCCCTTCCCCGGAGAAAGCAGCGGACTACCTGCGCATGCAGTCCTATCTGATGAACCTGTCCGGGCAGTTTACGCAGTCAGCCAAAAAGGCGCTGCTGCTGTATCCGGACCTCGATTACAACCTGGAGCACAGCCGTTATAACGGCACCGCAACCCTGCAGCAGACGGCGGCCCGTCAGCAGCAGAATGATGCCATTCATAACCTTGGTCAGCGCTATGGCCTGTTTATGTTCTACCGGGGTAACAATCCGCAGGATCTGCAGATGGCGGCCACGGTGAACCAGTTCTCACAACAGTACGGACTGTCGTTGATCCCCGTCAGCATGGACGGCGCGCGCAGCGAAGCCCTGCCACAGACCCGGCAGGACAGTGGCCAGGCGGCGAAGATGGGCGTCAGCCAGTTCCCGGCCCTGGTGCTGGTTGAACCGGGCAGTGAGCAGTATCAGCCGCTGGCCTGGGGCTTCATGACGCAGGACGACTTAGCCCGCCGCTTCCTCGATGTGGCGACTGATTTTAAGGCGCAATACTAAGGTAAGGGAAAATATGACAAAAGAAGGCATTTCTCATCATAAGCACGAACAACAGATCAGGCAGGAGAACCTGCTGATGTTTTGTGGCATGGCCTTTATGGCAGCGGGGCCAGTGTTCTGGTATCTGGCGGGGATGGCGCTGGATGCGCGGGCTATTAGTCTGGGGCCGGACAAGGTTGATGTTCTTGAGTGGGTCAGTATTGCCGTTTCGCTATTGCTCAGTCTCTGTGGTGCCGCCCTGGGTCTGGCAGGCTGGGGGCTGGCGTCATGGCATGCCTGGCGAGCGGTACGGCAGCCGGGGGGACTGTGATGAAAATCCAATATCCAAAAGTGGCGCTGGGGCTGGTACTGATGCTGAGCGGGTTTGTATTGATGGCGCACGCCTCGACGCTGGATGAGCTAAAGGCGCTGGAAGCCGGCAAGTCAGAATTGCAGCCCCGGGCAGAGCTAAGGTCAGTACCAGAGACTTCCACTACGCCTGCGGGGCGGGCATACCGTCTTCCGGATGGTCGTTCGATAAATACTGCCGATTATCGACTGGTGTTGTTTATGCAGTCTTCCTGTCATTTTTGTCAGCAGTTTGATCCGCAGCTTATCCAGTTGTCCACGCAGACGGGCTTTAAGGTGTTCCCCTATACGCTGGACGGAAAGGGCGATGTGAGTTTTCCGCAGGCGATCCCGGCCCCGCGTGCCGTTCTCGATCAGTTCTTTGGCCCCGGTAATAACGGCGTGACGCCCACGACCTGGCTGGTGAACGTGAATACCCTGCAGAGCTGGCCACTGGCGCAGGGGATAACAGATATGAACAGTCTGCTGCAGAGGATAAATCAGGCTCTGATGTTCCATCAGAGGTAGCGTCCCACTTACCGCTTCATATAACTCCTTTTATCTGTAACTTCCGGAGAACTTCAATGAAACAGGCATCTTTTCTGATGAAATTTGCTGTTGTCTTTTTTCTGCTGGCGATCGCCTGTGGCTTTGCTGGCTGGGGCGCATGGAAATACTGGAACGCCATGTTCAGTGCGCTCGGTTATGGCATTGCGGAATTTATGACGCTAAACGCGGAAAATCAGTCGATGAAAACCCCGCTCAATCTGACTATGTATGCCATGCCGGTTGGCTTCTGGTGTGCAGCGGCCGGCTTTCTTGCCGCATCCGGTGTGTCTTTTCTCCTTGATGTTGTTGGTGATATTAAAACGCATTTCGTTGATTTGTATTTAGCCATGCGTAGTAAGGATGACAACCATGCGTAAAACGCTTCTGGCCGGGATACTGGCGCTGGTCTGTAGTGCGTGCGCGTATGCAGATGTGAATGGCGATCTTAATAACTACTTCAACAAGCTGGGTTTTGAAGGTAATGCCACCGGCGCTGCTGCCTGGCAGGGGCAGGCGGCAGGCTATATGACCGGCGGTAACCTGTTTCTCAGGAGCCCGGTCAAACAGATGCAGGTGATGTCGTTTACCCCGCCGTCACTGAATGCCGGCTGCGGCGGCATCGATGCCTACCTCGGGTCGTTCTCATTTATTAACAGTGACCAGCTGCAGCAGTTCATCAAAAACCTGATGGCCAACGCCCAGGGGTATTTCTTTGACCTGGCGCTACAAACCGTGGCACCGGAGCTGAAGGACGCCAAAGACTATCTGCAGAAGCTGGCGGCGGACATGAACAGCATGAACATCTCCAGCTGCCAGGCGGCACAGGGCATCATCGGCGGCCTGTGGCCGAAGACTCAGGTCTCCCAGCAGAAGGTCTGTCAGGACATTGCGGGGGAAAGCAACCTCTTTGCCGACTGGGCTGCTTCCCGCCAGGGTTGTACGGTCGGTGGAGAGATGAACAGCGTGCTCGATAAAGCCGGCGACAAGGACAAGGACCGGGTGCTGCGTAACAAAAACCTGATGTGGGAACTGCTGGGGCGTAATGCCATGCTTGACGGGGACACTGAACTGAAAGAAATGGTGATGAACCTGACCGGGACGTTGATATTTGACCGCAATGGCGCGGCAAAATCTCTGATACCGGAGGTAAACCACCAGGGATTACTGGTAGCCCTGATGAAGGGCGGTAATGTTGAGATCCAGCGCTGCGTCTCGAGCGGCGATTGCCTGGAGCTGAAAAACGGGTCCGTGACTATCAGCAGTAACCGCGCCCTGATATCGCGGGTGAGAGACATGATTGGCAGTATCCGCGATAAATTGCGAACTGATGAACCGCTGTCAGCGGCGGAGAAAGGGTTTATCCAGAGTACCTCCATTCCGGTGCTGCGCTACCTGGTGGACCCGATGCAACTGAGCCTCAACGTTGACATGTTGTCCTCGTTGTCGGATTACATCGCCTACGACATTATGCTGCAGTACCTGAAAGAGCTGATTGAACAGGCCAAACTCTCTCTGGCCAGCAGGAATTATGATGAAGAGGTGATGAAACCGCTGAGGGCCAACATCAGCGAATCCAGCCGTCAGGTGGAGGCTCTGCAGCAGGAAGTGCAGGTGAAAAGCGATGCGCTGGCTGAGATGGACCGCCAGATGAGCTACCTGCGTCAGCAGACCTCAAGCCAGCTGCTTGACCGCTATCAGCAGAACTACCGCTTCGGCGGCAGCGAAGGGGGCCTGTGATGGATGCGGTTTATGTCCTGAGCGGCGGGGAGTTCCTGACGGCCATCTTTAACGGCGTGGCCGTCCTGATGGGGACCACAGAATGGGCCTCAATGTTTCGTATTGCGGCGCTGATGTCGGTGATGGTGTTGTTTGCCACCTACATCCGCGGTCATGACCCGCTGGAGGTGCTGAAGTTTATTGCTTTCTTTATGTTTCTCACCAGCGTGCTCATCATACCCAAGCGAACGGTGCAAATCATTGACCGCAGCGACGCAACCAGTGTGCATACGGTCGCTAATGTGCCGCTGGGGCTGGCGGCACCAGCGAAGTTTATCACCGGCATCGGTACCGCCCTGACGGAAGGCTTTGAGGCTGTATTCCATACCCCGGATTCCGCCACCTACAGTAAAACCGGGATGCTGTTCGGCGCCAACCTGGTGGGGACCGCAACCGACTTTGCCTTCCGTAATGGTGACCTGGCAGAGTTGTTTACCGCTTATGTGCGAAACTGCGTGGTAGGCGATATGTTGCTTAACCACAAATACTCCTTCCAGGAACTGATGAACAGCGAAGACCCGTATTCGCTGATATTCAGCAAGCCCAGCCCACTGCGCGGTGTGATGGTGCCGTACGGTAATACGATGGCAAACCGGGAAGGGTTCTGGACCTGTCAGGAGCTGGCAACCGGCGTGCTGCAACCCCAGCTGACCACCGACACCCAGAATGGCGGTAAGACCTGGGACTACTATGTTGCCCGCCTTACCGGCGGAAAACCCAATGCCAGCGCGCTGTTTGGTACCCTGCTGGGTGACAGCTACAGCTATTACTACGGCGGTGGGAGTGGTGCCAGCCAGATTATGCGACAGACCGTGGTGATGAACGGCCTGAAGCAGGGCATCGCCTCCACCAGTGCGCAGAACGGCGATGCCGCCGGTCTGGTCAACCTGGCCTCGCAGTCGTCCTATACCAAGATGCGTCTGAGCCAGGCCACGTCAACCAGCATTGCCACCACCTACCTGCCATTGCTCAATACGGTGTTGCTGGCGATGGTGATTGGTCTGTTCCCGGTGATTATTTTGCTGGCCTCCATTCATACCCTGACGATGGAAGTGCTGAAGGGGTATATCTTCACACTGATATACCTGCAGGCCTGGGGGCCGATGTTCGCTATCCTCAACTACGCGGTCAGTATGTATCTCACGGGTAAAACAGGGGCGCTGAGTTTTTCGCTGTCGAACCTGTCGGTTATCCAGCAGACCCATGCGGATATTGGTTCGATTGCCGGCTGGCTGTCCCTCTCCATTCCGTTCCTCGCCTGGGGTATCGTCAAAGGGCTGGGTAGCGCAGTGTCGCAGGCCGGTAACTACCTGGGCACAGCAATGAACAGCACGGCCTCTTCTGAATCCTCCCGTGCCGGCGACGGCAGCTGGGCATTCAATAATCTGCAGACCGACAATGTTGCCGGCAATAAGTGGGACACCAATTACGCCAGCCGTAGTGGAATGGCAATGACCCAGATGGGCAACGGTGCCACGGCAACCCGGACACAAAGTGGTGCATCGGTCTACGATACCACCGGGGCGATTTCCCGGTTGCCGACCGATATTCAGCTGGACCGTTCGGCTGTCAGTGGATTCCAGCGTCAGCAGCGTGAGGCAGAGAGTCAGCTGCAGAGCCTGAGCAACTCGCTGAGTCACTCGGCCAGTACCGGGACCTCCCAGCTGTCGCAGTGGGCCAGCCAGCGAGGGAGCAGTGATACCGTCAGTCGTGGTGCTGATAACAGCATCAGCGCGAATGATGCCGCGGCTATCAGTAAACTACAGAGTGCCGTGGCGCGTTATGCGCGTGACAATAATGTCAGCCAGGCTGATGCACTCAGAGCGGCAATGGAACAAAGCCAGAATGCTTCAATTAATGTCGGTGCAGGCGTGACGGCAGGTATTGATACCAGTAGGTCTATTGCAGGCAAGGCAGTCAAATGGACGACCGGGCTGAGTGGTAAGCTGGAAGGCCATATTAAAGGAGATTACACCGGTAACAATGGTTCTTCGCACGGTACCAGTTCGGATATGAGCAACCGGACCAGCCATACGAAGGACTTCAGCGCTCAGGATCTGAAAGATATCCGCCATGGCGTTGATGTGGTCGCCAGTCACCGAACCACCGAAAACAGCAGCCACACGGACAACGCGTCCGGCTCGTTGCTTAACCAGATGGCGGCGACGTTCAGTGATATGCGTACCCAGGCCAGCCAGTACAGTGACACACAAAATCGCAGCCATGAATATGCGCAGATGGCAAGTTTTGTGGAGAACAATAGTGCGGCCATCCGTAGTAATGCCACTCAGGAGTTTGTTGAATATGCGAAACAGAATCATCCGGATGCTGAACGTGTGCTGACTGACGTATCCAGCCCGGAAGCGCGTGCCGAGCGAGAGGCACTGGCTGGTCGTTTTGTGGAAGAACGTATGATGCCGCAACTGGAAGCGCAGTTCCGGGCCAATCAGGGACGAGCTGCAGAAGGAATGGGCGATACGGTTGCTGCCGGTGGGTTACAGGGTGTCAACCATAGTGATTTTGAAGGCCAGCAACAACATATGGCGCAGACGGCTGCCGGGCATGGTGTGAAAGCTGATGGTGAGGTGGCTGGTGAAGTCACACAATCGAGAGCGAATGCACAGCGAAGTGTTGATTCTGCTCAAGAAAAGGTCAATCATCAGCAGTCAGAGGTGAACAAACAGTATACTAATCTTGAGCAGGAACATCAGGTGCAGGGACGTCGCTTTGATGAAGCAAATAAGGCTGAACATACTCGTCAGGAAGCTTGGCCTGTCATAGACAAAGTGGACTCCGATAACGCGAAAAAGACACTTGATGAAACCATGAATAAATTTAAGGGTAAGTAAATGGTGAAACGAAGTGATATTGAAAATGATGTGAAAATGTTGATGCAGTCATTTAAAAACGATTACCGCATTCCTACCTCTGGAGAGATTATATCCCCAATAATTAAATTGATGTCAGTTGTTTATATGATGCATTTTGTGGTTATAACGGTAGGGTTGATCGTTTGTGATAAAAAAATCTGGTTTCCGGGGATTGCCATGTGGTTAGTTTTGTCTTGTGGAATTTTAACTGTTATGGCCATCATGATGGCCTATGGGAATCTTTCTCTGCTGATGTGTATCCCAAAGGAAGTGCGTGAAAAATCATTGCTTGTTAATTTGGCTAAAAAGAAACTAAGATTATATGGTCTAATTATGATTGTGTTTAATACTTTTGTCGCTGTTGTATTAATCAGCGAACGATCATCTCTTATTATAGGCTATGGATTTTCTTGGTTTGCTTCTTTCCTAATTGGCGGGGTTGTTTTCAGCATGTCCATGAGTCGGTACATGACCCCTGCAGTGGTCGCAACACTCGATAAAATTCGCCAGGTGGTCTCCTCTCCTCAAATATCATCAAATAGCGAAGAAGTTTAATAATAAATTTTTGTGTTATTCTGGTTTATGGAGGGATGATAATGTTGGGGTTTAAATGGAATAAAAAGGAAAAGAAAGAAAAGCAGGCGAGTCCAGTTGATGTTAGCCTTGGAGTCAAAAAGCATTTATTTGCATTAATTGTCAATAGAACCAATAAAGAATGGTATGAAAAGAATGGGGCGATTGGTTTTATTAATTTCATTGGTTCTTATGATGGCGCGGAGTTATTGCCCGCTAATATAGAATACCCTTTTGTATACACATGGATGGACCTCGCTCATGAAGGTGGGATGCGTATGAGCTTTAATACGCGAGATATGAAGTTTTATTGCCAGGCCGTCATTGAATCTTTGGGTATTGACGAGGTTAATGAGAATTCAGATAGCATTGTTAATGAAGTGATTGACGATTTTGTGAAAATACACACAGAGACTTTCTTTAAATTGATTGAGGAAATCAATAAGGGTAATGTTTAATTGTCACTGCTGTGAATGTTCATTGTTTTGAGATTCAATGAATGTAAGTATGTTTTGATGAGGTTTATGCGTTGGCATTGAATTCTAGGTTAAGGGGCAGGATTCAGTCCTGTCCGAACTTACTAGGTTTGTTAAAAGCTATTTTCTGTTTTTTACTCCG
Source organism: Mixta mediterraneensis (assembly GCF_030283135.1). Classification (NCBI taxonomy): domain Bacteria; kingdom Pseudomonadati; phylum Pseudomonadota; class Gammaproteobacteria; order Enterobacterales; family Erwiniaceae; genus Mixta; species Mixta mediterraneensis. Next base: position 24,398 of record NZ_JASUAZ010000026.1, read on the forward strand.
AGACTCGATGTCGACCCGTTAAATATCTAATCCGCCATGCCATCGTGCTGTCACTCCCGGCAGTGCTTGCTGCTTCTATCTAAATTAAGGTTCAGCTATGAATTGTTCTGATAATGTCAGTTCTGATGCCGTGTTGCCTGAAGGAAATATTTTGTCTTCGCGTCAGACAGGAATGGGATACGCCCATATAAACCAGCTTCTGCCCAGAATGAAATGGAATAATAATGACCTCATTATCATTTATGATCCGACTGCTGCATTTCGGGATGTGTTTTCTGATGCACTGATTGTCTCGCCTTCATGTGAATATGCCGGGAGGGATAAATGAGTTCCACCAAGCATATTACTCAGGGCGGGCAGGTATTCAGCTATATGCTGAATATGTTTATGCAGGTCAACCGCCGTATTGCCTTCTGGTTGTTAAATCTCTTTTTTGTGCTGACACCGTTATTTTTCTGGATGAGGGTCCCGTGGCAGGACATGCGTAATGGTGGGCTGTACTGGTGGTTATACCTTTCCGCTGGCGGTGAAAAGGCGTTGTTCAATGTCCCCCCTGTATATGACGTGCCCTACGACGGACAAACGCTGCATTTTACTTCAGCAGCCATTCTGAAAGACCCCTATATGACCTATGCAGGTCAGCTGACGCTGCAGGAACTGTTTATTGCGGTATTCCTGGCGAGCTGTGTGGTGCTGGCGGTGGCGTATGGCGTCTATTACCTCCTGCGCCGACTCGGTGAGAAGCAGGCTCAGGACGACATGGTGGGTGGCCGTTCGCTCACAGAGGACGTGAAGTCGGTGGCCAGAACCCTGCTCCGCAATAATGAAGCATCGCCACTGCATTTTGACCAGTTACCACTGCTGCTCGACAGTGAGGTTAAAAACCTGTTGCTGCATGGTACGCCCGGCTCCGGTAAATCCAATGCCCTCAACAAACTGCTGCAGCAGCTGCGTGCACGCGGGGACATGGTGATTATCTACGACAAGGGCTGTTCGCTGGTTAAGCGCCACTTTAATGAAAACATCGATAAGCTGCTGAATCCACGTGATAAACGCTGTGAAAACTGGGATTTGTGGCTGGAGTGTCAGTCCACATCGGACTTTGATTCCATTGGCAATACGCTGATCCCCCAGAGTACCAAAGAAGATCCATTCTGGACGGGGTCTGCCCGTACCATTTTTACCTCGGTATCTAAACGTTTCCAGAATGACCCGCATCGCAGCTATAACGCGCTGCTGCGTACCCTGCTGGCCATCAATCTGAAGGCACTGCGGGAATACGTGCAGGGTACGGAAGCCTCCAACCTGATGGAAGAGGGGTCTGATGCTCAGTCGAACGAAAACTCACGTTAGGCGGCAAAGGTCGTCTGAAAAATCGATTAATGGACAGTAGTGTCCGTTAAATGCCATTTGCCGATTAAAAACACACCGTTTTCGGCGCATTTTTCGCTGTCCACAATGTTTTGATTTATCAGACAAAAAAGTCTTAACGTGAGAAACCGTTCCGTTGAGCATCGAACCCCGAAGAGAAGGTGGAGAAGACCGCCATTTCTATCCGTGGTGTACTGACCAACTACGTGAAGGCATTGCGCTACATGCAGGGGATTGAGCGCACCGGCAAACCCCGCTTTGCTATCCGCGAATGGATGAAGCAGGTGAACGAGCCGGGGCAGCGCAACGGCTGGCTGTGGATCACCTCCAATGCACGGGAGCACGAGTCCCAGAAGCCACTGATTTCCATGTGGCTGGCGCAGGCGGCCAACTGCCTGCTGGAGATGGGAGAGAACCCGACCCGCCGGGTGTGGTTTATCTACGATGAACTGACGTCCCTGCATAAGCTGCCGGAACTTCCTGGCGTACTGTCGGAGGCCCGTAAGTTTGGTGGCTGTTTTGTCCTCGGTTTTCAGAACAAACCGCAGCTGGATTTCACCTACGGTCGTGAATTTGCTGACGCGATGATGGATTTACTCAATACGCGCTTTTTCTTCCGCTCCCCGGATGAAGGGGTGGCGAACTATGTGATGCGTCAGCTGGGCCAGCGCCGGGCGAAGGTGTTTAACGAGCAGTACAGCTATGGTGCAGATACCGTACGTGACGGGGTGTCGTTCAGCAAGCAGGAAGATGACCAGTATCTGGTCAACTACTCCGATATCCAGTCTCTGCCGGACCTGACCTGTTATGTGACCCTGCCGGGGAATTACCCGGTAGTGCGTATGAATATGACTTACGAAAAAATGGACTTTATCGCGGCAGAGTTCCTGCCACGGGAGCTGAATGACAGTCTGGATCAGGAGATTGAAGAGGAAATTACCCGCCGCGAGCTGGATGAAGACAGCATCGACAGGCTGCTTGCTGTACAGAGCAACGAGCCTGCCGTTCCGGCAACAACAGCACCAATTGCCACCGTATCTTCGGTCACTGCGGCAACAGAAACTATCAATTCATCCCCTCTGCCACCGGCCACTGTATCGTCCTCCGTACCTGATACCCGGAGCAGCCAGGCATCGACCAGTCCGGTCCAGAACGGTGGTCGGGTGAAGGAATATGACGGACTGCAGGTGGATACGCAGACCGGTGAAATTCTGACTGAGCCAGATCGTTACGAAGACTATGCGGCGTACGAGCAGGAGGCCCTGCAGGCGATGAAGGAAGAAGAGAAAAATATCCTCGTTCACCGTGAACATGACGAACCGGACAGGGAGTATGAGCCGGGGGACCGCTGGTAATGCTGACCGTATCATCGACTGCTGGCGGCGGAGCCAGCTACTACATGGCGAAAGATAATTATTACTTTCTCGGCAGTATGGAAGCGTCCTGGATGGGGAAAGCCGCAGAGCTGTTAGGGCTGGAAGGCCCCGTGGATGCGAAGACATTCGATGATGCCCTGGCCGGATTTTTCCCGCAGGGCGTCGATCTCTCCCGGATGTCGGGCGGTCAGAATATTCACCGGCCGGGTTACGATCTGACGCTGTCGGCACCCAAAAGTATTTCCGTACTGGGTGTGGTACTGGGCGACAGCCGTATTCTGGAGGCGCATCAGCGTGCTGTCGGTGTGGCCATGGGGGAAATTGAAAGACTGGCCAGTACGCGTGTCATGGTAGATGGGGTCAGCCAGACAGAGATGACAGGTAAGTTGCTGGCTGCGGCTTTCCACCATGACACCTCGCGTGAACTTGATCCACAGCTGCATACGCACCTGATAGTGATGAACCTGACGGAGTACCTGGGGGAGTGGAAGACACTTTCCAGCGATAAGGTCGGCAACAGCGGGTTTATTGAGAACGTCTATGCCCTGCAGGTGGCGCTGGGCAAAATCTACCGTAACGAACTGCGTCAGGCCGTGGAGGAGATGGGATTCCGGACCGTGGTGACCGGCAAAAACGATCTGTGGGAAATCGAGGGTGTTCCGGTGGAGATATTTTCACAGCGTACGCAACAAATTCGGGAGGCCGTCGGGGATGGCGCGTCCCTGAAATCCCGTGACGTGGCGGCGCTGGATACGCGTAAGGCCAAACAGAAAGATCCCGACCGGGTAGAACTGCTGACCGACTGGATGAACCGTCTTGAGCAGGAAGGATTCGATATCGGCGCGTTTCGCCAGGAAGCTGAAGCCCGTCTGAAGACAATGGACAGTGACAGAGCTGTACGGCCGGAGACGACCCCGGACGATGTCCGTCAGGCGGTAAGCCTGGCGATTTCTCAGCTCAGTGAAAAGCGGACCCGCTTCACTTATTCCGACGTACTCAACCGGACGCTGAACAGTCTCGATGCGCGGGAGCAGATTGCGGTGATGGCGCGTTCGGCCATTGAGTCGGCGATTGAGAGCCAGCTGCTGATACCGCTGGACCGGGAGAAAGGTCTGTTTACCTCCTCTATTCATCTCCTGGACGAACTGAGCCTGCAGCAGCTGGCCGGGGAGATGAAATCCACCGTGGTGATATCCGGTGGTGCCCTGGCCCGGTCTTCTTCGTCTGTGCCGGTGATGCAGCAGATTGAGGCCGACCGCCCGGCACTGGCGATTGTCAGCCAGCCCGGAGGCGCGGGCGGTATGCGCGAATCGGTGCTGGCCGGGGTGCAGCTGGCGCAGTCACAGGGACGGGAAGTGGTGGTGCTGGCTACCGACCGCAGCAGTGAACGCTGGCTGGCTGAACAGCCTGGTCTGGCGGATAAAGTGGTGACGCTGAAAGGGCTGTCAGAGTCTGCGTTGCCGGAGAACAGTACGCTGATTGTGGCCGGGGCGGAAAAGCTCTCCGTCCGTGATGCGCTGACGGTCACCGACCAGGCACTTCGTGCGCAGTCCCAGCTGCTGCTGATGGACAGCGGCGGGCGCAGCGGGACCGGCAATGCTCTGCAGACGCTGGAGGCGGCCGGGGTGACCCGCTACCGGGCGGAAACGGAACGTACTGTGGCTGTCAGCGTGGTCAGTGAGCCGGACAAGAGGCAGCGCTATGCGGCTCTGGCCCGGGATTATGTAACGATGCTGAGCCAGGGAGAGAACGTGGTGGCCCAGGTCGGCGGCGAGCGTGAACAGCAGACACTAACGGCTGAGTTGCGGCAGGCGCTGCTGGAAAAGGGACTGCTCGGGGTAAAAACGGCGTCCATCGACACGCTGGTTCCGCAGTGGCTGGACAGCAAAAACCGCCGCCAGCTGGATACGTACCGGGAGGGCATGGTGCTCGAACAACGCGCTCCGGACAGCCGGGCACCTCAGCGCTATACCATTGACCGCGTCAGCGCGGAGACCCGCACACTGATGCTGGTCGGGGAGGATGGCCAGCGTCAGGGAATGAAGCTCAGTCAGGTGGACAGCAGCTGGAGCCTGTACCGGTCACAGACCGTTGATATTGCCGAAGGGGAGAAACTGACCTGGCTGGCACGGCAGGGCAAACAGCGTGCCGGTGACAGTGTCACCGTTACGGCCGTGCGAAAGAACAGCCTGGTGGTGGAGCATGACGGGCAGAAGCGGGTTATTCGTACCGATGAACCGCTGAAGGCCGGGTACGGTTACGTCACCTCGCCGGGAAAACGCGTCAGCGAGCAGGGCACGGTGCTGGCAGCGGTCTCCGGTCGGGATACCGGTGCGACAATGCTCAATACCCTGGCCCGCAGCGGCGAGCACATACAGCTTTATACCCCGCTGGCGAACGATGAAGCTGAACGCCGGTTATCCCGCTCACCGCTGTACCGTACCGCGCTGGCGCAGGTGAATCCGCAGAACGGTGAGCTGGCTGACGCGATGTCGGCGGCGCAGGATGCGCTGATGAGTCCGGCTGAGAAAGCGGTACGGCAGGCGGTGACGCTGACCCAGGGCAGTGAGGTGGTGTTCAGTCGCCCCGACGTCCTGGCGAATGCGCTGCCGTTGCATGCCTCCCTGCGTAAGGATGATGTGGACCGTGAGCTGGCCCGCCAGGTGCAGACTGGTGAACTCATCCCGGTACCGGGACCAAAAGGTACGGCGCAGCAGCTGTATGTGACGGCCGCGAGTTATGAGGCGGAGAAACGCGTCATCCGTCTGGTGGTGGAAGGGCTGGATACGCAGTCATCGCTTCTGAGTCACGCTGACCCGGCACTCTTTGCCGGGCTGACTGCAGGGCAACAGCAGGCCTCCAGCCTGATACTGGAGAGCACCGACCGCTTCATCGGGATACAGGGTTATGCCGGTGTGGGTAAAACCACCCAGCTGAAAACCGTCCTGGCGGCGCTGGAGACCCTGCCGGCAGAGCAGCGTCCGGATGTTGTCGGCCTGGCTCCGACCCACCGGGCGGTGGGCGAGATGGCCGATGTTGGCGTTAAAGCGCAGACGCTGGCGAGCTTCCTGATGGATGTGGAGCGCCGGATTCAGGGCGGAGAGACGCCCGATTTCAGTAAGACCCTGTTCCTGGTGGACGAGAGCTCGATGGTGGGTAACCGGGATATGGCCGATGCGATGGGCTATATTGCCGCCGGCGGTGGTCGCGCGGTGCTGAGCGGTGACCGGGACCAGCTGCTGCCGGTGGATAACGGCGCGCCCTTCACTCTGCTGCAGGAACGCAGTCCGTTAGATACCACCATCATGCAGGATATTGTGCGCCAGAGTCCGGCACTGAAACCGGCCATTGAATCGGTCATTGCCCGCCAGGTCCCGGCTGCGCTGGACACCATCCGCAGCGTGACGCCGGATACGGTGCCGAGAACGCCGGGTCGCTGGTCACCGACACAATCCGTGGTGGCCATCCCCCAGACGAAAGAGCAGAAGGAAGAGCAGGGTGACCGGGTGATACAGGCCATCGTCGATGACTTTACCGGTCGTACCGCAGAAGCACGTGACAATACGCTGATTGTCACCCAGACCAACGCTGACAAGAACGCCATCAATACCGCCATTCATGCTCAGCTGCAGGAGCGCGGCGAGCTTGGCCGTGAAGTGGCCATTACCGTGCTGGAACGGGTGAAAACGCAGACCGACAGGCTGAAGTCGGTGGCGGGGATGGCTGCGCAACACGGCAATATCGCGCTGATTAACGACCGCTATTATACCATCCGTGCCGGACAGGACAGCCGCCAGAACGGTTATGTCGAACTGGTTGATGAAACCGGTCAGGCACAGGCGCTGTCGGCTTTTGAGAGCAGCCTGCGGGACATTGCGGTGTTTAAACCCCGCGAGATAAAGGTATCGGTCGGGGAGAAAGTCAGCTTCTCCCGGTCTGACCGCGAGCGCGGACGCGAAGCGAACAGCAACTGGACCGTCACCGGCGTGACAAAAGAGGGCGAGCTGCAGCTGACTCAGGGGGAGGAGACCCGCATCCTGAATCCGAATGCCGACCTGGCCGACCGCCATCTGGACTACGGCTATGCCGGAACAGCGCACAAGGCTCAGGGGGCCAGTGCATTGTACGTCATCGTGCTTGCCGGCGTGGACGGCGGCAGAAAAGCGCTGGCCTCGCTGCGTGATGCGTATGTAGGCCTGTCGCGTGTAAAAGTGCATGTGCAGGTCTATACCGACAATCTGGGTAAATGGCTGACGAAAGTCTCTCAGCCTGCAGAGCGGCAGACGGCCCACGATGTGTTGCTGGCAGACAGCGATCGTCAGGCGGCAACCGCACAGCTGTTATGGGAAAAGGCCACGCCGCTGTCTGACAGCGCCCTGGGGCGGGCACTGGCAACACAGTTACCGGAGGCGGGGGAGGCCCGCTTTATCCACGGCAGCCGGAAATACCCGGCGCCGCATGTGGCGCTGCCGGTGCACGATGCCAGCGGCGTGCAGCGGGCAGTATTGCTGCGGGAGGTGCAGCTTGATGGTGATGGCCGGTTACGGGGCTTAAGTGATAACACCCGCCTGCTTGGCAGTGAAGAGGCCACACTGGTGATATTCCGGCAAAGTGAAACCGGCCTGACCCGTCAGGCCACGGACCTGGCAGAGGCCCGACAGCTGGGGCTGCAGCATCCCGGCGACGGTATTGTGGTCGTCAGTGGTGAATCACCCACCGATGCCATCATGAAGCGCCTGAGCGGTGGTCTGGTTCTGCCGGACAGTGCCGACATTTCCCGTCACCCGGGAAGCAACCCGGCAGACACGCCTGACCCAGTGAGCCTGAAAACGCCGGAAGAGCAGCGGATGGCGAAAGCAGTGGCTGAAGAGGCCCGACGCCAGCAGCATCAGGAGGCCGCCCCGCATTTGCCTGGTGACCCGGAACGCCCTGATGCCCTGCAACAGGCGGAGCGCGCTGAATCCCGTGCGCTGCAGCGTGAGGCTGAACAGTTCCGGCAGCAGGAGCAGGCCGGGCTGAGTCAGGTCATACAGCAGGATCGTCAACAGACGCGTCAGCGGGAAAGCGTGACCGACCAGCTTCACCGGGTTGAGCGCGAGATAGTGAAAGAGAAGGAAATTGGTGAGTAACCGGCATCTGTCGCGCAATATCAATGCCGCCAGCGTCGGTCCTGTGGAATACTTCACATATCAGTCACCCCGAGCTATCAACACACTACAGGAGTCAGCCTGTGAATGATGACAAAACCCGTCCGCGCCTGAGCCTGAAGCGTAAGGCCCCGCCAGCAGACGCGTCCGTACCTGCCAGCGAGGCGGAGGCGGACATCACGGTCTCCCGGCGGAAAACGGTGGTGGTGAACACCGGGCCGAAACGCAATAAAAAGCCGCTGGCGGATGACCGACCGCCCGCCTCCCGGATGCTCCAGCCAGGCAAAGGGCAACCCAAAAAGACAAAGGAAAAAAAACAACCAGCACTCCCACCCAACAAAGCGGTGGAGGTAATACCTCCTCCACCGAAGAAAAAGCCACGCCCTGGCCGTTCGCCGCGGCTGATGCGTCCGGCGGACGCCGTGCAGACGTTGAGTACACACTGGCCGGGCCTGTACGCTGGCGGCCAGCTGCGCCCGCTGGCCATCGGGGTAAGGGAACAGCTCTTTGCCGATGTAGAACGCCGGGCACTGCCGTTGTCGAAGAAGGTAATACGCCGCTGTCTGAAAACGCTGACGCGGACGGAAACGTATCTGAGCGGCCTGACGGCCGGAGTCGCATGCTACAACGCGGATGGCTCTGTTGAATCGCTCATTCCGCCTGAGCGTGAACGTGCAGCCATGGCAAAGCTTGCGAGGGTACAGGCAGACAAACCGAAGAAACAGGCGGCAAAAGCACCCGCCATAGATGAAAAAAAGGAACATTAAAATGTTAACAGTAAAGCGCACCGCACTGGCGGTGCTGATGACCAGCGCTCTGTTGTCCGGTATGGCAAATGCGGCGGAGAAAGCCACACCTGTCTTTACTCCGGAGCAGGAAGCCCGCATTGGTGAAATCGCGAAAGACTACCTGCTGGCTCATCCTGAAGTGCTGGTTGAGGTCAGTCAGAAACTGCAGGCACAGCAGCAGGAAAAGCAGCAGCAGGCGATGACGGCGGCCGTGATTCAGCATCAGGCCGCGCTACTGAACGATAAAGGCACGCCATCATATGGTCCCGCGGATGCGAAAGTGACGGTCGTCGAATTCTTCGATTACCAGTGCATCTACTGTGCCCGCCTGGCACCGGCGCTGGAGAAGGTGATGAAGGCCAACCCGGGTGTGCGCTTCGTGTTCAAGGAACTCCCTATCTTCGGAACCCGCTGGCCGGCGTCCCTGATGGCAGCGAAAACCGGGCTGCAGATTTACCAGCAAAAGGGCAGTGAGGCTTATCTGCAGTACCATAATGCGGTGTATGCCACCGGGCATAATGAGGGCAAGCTGACGGATGCCGATATTACCGCAGCGGCAAAAGCCGTGAAGCTCGATGTGAAAACCGCGCCGGATGTTCAGGGGACCCTCGAGGGTATCGGTGCACTGGCACAGCAGCTGGGCTTCAGCGGCACACCGGCCCTGGTGGTCATGCCGTCCAGTGGTGCCAGCGCGGACAATGTGACCGTTATCCCTGGTTTCACTGACGGCGAAACTCTGAACGCCGCTATCCAGAAAGCGGCAGGTGGTATTCGCTGATTTCACCCTGGTGGTGGTCTTCCTGACCGCCGCCCGGCGACGTCCGTCGTCGCGACGATCTGCGCTGCCCCCCTCAGCGCCAATACGAATCCTGCCGAACCAAACTTTCGTTCCCGGCATCGCCGGGCACGATGACCTGCCGCTCTCACGCTGTTCGGTTGGCCAACCCCGGATGCGGGTAAAAGCGAGTTTTCCCCGCATCCGGCGTTTCTTAGTTAATTCAGAGAAGATGAAATCATATGGCATGTTTTGAATGCAGCAGCGATGCAATGCTTATCAACCAGTTCGCCCCCTGGGTAACCGTCGGCATTTTGATAGTCAGTGCACTATTTTTCAGTCGTCTCCTGAAGCGCGATCATCGGATGTGGACATTCGTCGTCGTTACGCTGGTGTTGATGGAGGAGCTGGCTCTGAGCCTCTGGCTGCTGCTTGGTGATGTGCAGATAGTCTCCCCGTATTTTATGGGGAGCATGTAATGAGGATCGCAATGCGATTAAACCGTAGTGTCCGAAGATGGTGTCTGCCAGGTCTGCTCAGTCTGGCACTTTCAGCGCCTGTGCCGGTAGTTTGCGCAGCCAGTATCGAGGCGGGTTTTTCACCGGAAGGAACGGCGCTGCAGCTGGTCCTTAAGACCATTGACTCAGCACAGCAGGATATCCGCCTGATGGGCTATTCCTTCACCTCTCCGGAGGTGGTCAGGGCGCTTGTCAGAGCAAAATGCCGGGGAGTGAATGTGGCCGTGGTTCTGGACTGGAAAGCCAATACAGGAAAGAACAACCACGCCAGTAAAGCAGCCATGAATCTTCTGTTGGGTGCCGGTATACCGGTTCGTACTGTCAGTGCTTACAAAATTCTCCATGACAAAGTGATCGTCGCTGACGGGCGCAACACTCAGGTCGGCTCGTTTAACTTCAGCAGGGCTGCGGACCGTTCGAATTCGGAGAACGTGCTTGTAGTCTGGGATGACCCCACAGTGGCGCAGCGTTATCTGGACCACTGGACATCCCGCTGGGCGCAGGGAACGGACTGGAAACAGACGTACTGACCCTCAGGAAAACGATCATACAACGTAGACCGTGCGCCAACACGGTTCACACTTTTGTCTGAAGTTAAGTCGCTGATTTCAAAAATCTGTAGTATCCTCTGCGAAACGATCCTTGTTTGATCCTTGAGGAGGCAGAGATGTCGCAGGTCGGAAATGCAGTAACTTCCTCATCGAAAGAAAAGCGTCAGTATCGAAAAGGTAATCCGCTTTCTGCGTCAGAACGTCAACAGCAGGCTCTAGCTCGTAAAAAAACAACTCACAAAGAGATTCGAGTTTTTGTAAAAGATGTTCTCAAAAACCAGCTTCAGCTTCTTTGTGAGAAAGAAGGTATTACCCAGGCAGAAATGATTGAAAAACTGATAGCGATGGCGTCTGCGAAAGAGTAGAAAGAATGCAACAACATCACATTCTTGATACTTAAGTTTGTGAGTGCTAGATTACTGATCGTTTAAAGAATTTTGGCTGGCCACGCCGTAAGGTGGCAGGGAACTGGTTCTGATGAGGTGTCTACCCGGAACCAGAAAAGCAAAAACCCCGATAATCTTTCAATTCTTGGCGGGATCGAAGATTAACGGGGCCTACTTAAACTGTATAGAAGCTGTTGCTCTATGCAGGGAGTATAGTTTTATGCTCAGAAAAGTTCAACACCTGTTTCTGCGCCATTTGCTCCTTCCGTGCAACATAAGTGCGGGAAGGTGTGACTGACGCTCAGACCCTGTTCTCCCATTATCGTCAGGTCAAAAACCCGAATCCGGTATTCACGCCGCGAGAAGGGAAAAAGACCCTGCCGTTCTGTCGTAAGCTGATGGCGAAAGCTGAGGGCTTCACGTCCCGTTTTGACTTTTCCGTCCATGTGGCGTTTGTACGCTCGCTGGGTAAACGTCACCGGATGCCGCCTCTGCTGCGTCGTCGTGCCATTGATGCACTGCTCCAGGGGTTGTGCTTCCACTATGACCCGCTGGCCAATCGTGTACAGCGCTCCATCACCAATCTGGCCATCGAGTGCGGTCTGGCCACCGAGTCAAAAAGTGGCAATCTGTCCATCACCCGTGCCACGCGGGCGCTGAAGTTCATAGCGGAGCTGGGGCTGATTACCTACCAGACCGAGTATGACCCGCAGATTGGCTGCAACATCCCGACCGATATCACCTTCACGCCGGCACTGTTCTCCGCGCTCGACGTCTCTGACGTAGCTGTTGTGGCCGCACGCCGCAGCCGCGTCGAATGGGAAAATCAGCAGCGTAAGAAGCAGAACCTGAAGCCACTGGAGATGGACGAGCTGATAGCGAAGGCCTGGCGTTTTGTGCGCGAACGGTTCCGCAGCTACCAGTCCGAACGTAAACAGCATGGCCTGAAACGCGCCCGTGCGCGACGTGACGCGGACAGAACCCGTAAGGACATTGTGACCCTGGTGAAGCAACAGCTGACGCGGGAATACGCCAGCGGGCGATTCACCGGCGGTCTTGATGCCATGAAGCGGGAGCTGGAGCGCCGCGTGAAAGAGCGCATGCTAATGTCGCGTGGCAACAACTACACGCGGCTGGCCACCGTCCCCATATAACCTACCTGACTGAAAAATCCGGCTGGCGCCGGAGGGTTTCGCGCGTCTGCAGCTCCAGACTGACGGTTTTCTGCACGAAATGACGGCCGTCCTTCCTGACATTCACCCCATTCCGCCATCAGAATGGCCAGAAATTGCATCAGAGTGGCCACATCTCATCGCCAGATTCAGTTACCCACAAATAACTGCAAGGGACCTTTCCATAAGGTTACAGCCGTTATGCTTACAGAGCGCCAGCCGACCTGATTTCAAAGTGCGTGGTTTCCTTTAAAAACCTGCTCTGTACTTCTTTTAAATATCTTTTATTTCATTCATATAAATATATAACCTGTTCGTCGCCTGACCTGTGGACAGGCTCCTGAAAATGCCCGCCCTTGCAGCGGACTCACGTCCGCGCCGGTTCGGCAACTACCTAAAGTAGCTCCCATCGCTACGCGACGGGCCCCGGCACAGCACATATAGTTACAACATTCAAAATACTCACTCAAAAGCAGGAACCGTGCCTGCCTCAACCCTCACAGCCCCTCCCACCACTGAAAAGCGAGGCCGCCCCGGCCAAAGGCCGGAACAGCATCGCTTTTAATGATGGATGTTGTAACTAGAGCTAAGTCGCTTTGAGAAGTATCGCTGGAAGGTCTGGAATAACACGCCCGTAAGCGGCCCTCACGGCCCGCTAACGCGGAGATACGCCCCGACTGCGGCTACGCCTTGTCGTGACCACTCCGACGGCGCACAAAAGCTTCTGTATCGCTTTTAGCGGGTTTATGTCTGGCAGGGTGAAGGGGTGGATTGGCAGAACTTATCAGAACGGTAACCGGCTGCGCCGGGCCACGGCGCCATTCACTCACTGAGCCATATTCAACACCCGCTGGCGCCTCCATGACGCTTCGCGTCATTCAGTGGACCGGCTGCGCACTGCTCGCCAGTCCGGTATGCATATGATATAAACGATAGTGTTTATAAACACTTCTGTGGATATCGTTATGCTGCTGGCCGACTACATTGACAGCGTGTACGGAACGGCGCGCGGAAACCGGACGTTTTCTGAAGGACAATCCGGATATCCTTCCCCAGGAGCTGAGCCGCTGGCTTAAGGCTGGCCTGAAAATCAGGCCGGAGACCGGCAAAATCTACAAGCCCGTATCACGCCGCGTCAGGATACCGTCGGCGGTTGCCGCCGGGGCTGGCGTCTTTCTCTCTGATGACCTGCGTGAACGTGTCGCGTCACTGGCCACCGCACAGAACGTGACAACGGATGCCATGCTGAATGCCCTGGTGGAGCGCGAGGAACTGTGCCGTAAACTGTCCCTTCAGACAGAGAATGGTGACGCCGTGCCGGAACAGCAGATTGCCGGCATTGTCAGCCGGTACTTTTCAGCACTGTCTGAGCGCAGTGAAACCGGGGCCTGGCACAGGGCGCTGGAGGTGCTGGTCCGGGAACTGACGGAATCTGGCCTGCTGTCATTCCATACCGGTAATATTGCCGAGAGCCGCCGCCTGAACATCCCCCGCACCGCGTATTACTGGTACGGCGGTTTCGTGGCAAAACGCGTGGCCATGATGCTGGGCTGCTACGATATCTACCTGTGGAACGAAATGATGCGCCCGGACAGCGATGTGGTCTTTGTGGGGGATGCGCGCAACGTCGTCGCCTGCTACTTCATCTGCCAGCAGATGTGCCGCCTGCTGAAAGCCGTGCGGCTGAACTGGCGTAAGCAGCAGGGCGCGTGGGGGAGTCGGGCTGAGCTGGATGAGGCTGCGCACCGGTATACGCAGCGGCTGGCCGAGGGGATTATGGATAACGGTATTTTTATTGGTGGCGACGAACAGAACTCTTACCGGCTGTACAACTATGCGGAAAAACATTACGCCTGGGCTATGCGCTGAGAAGGGCACAACAGGTAAGAGAGAAAAAGTAATGTGTTATATTGAGGGGATTTTAATTATCTTTTAAATAACAAAATAACAGGAGGTGACTTTACTATGTTTAATAGTATTTGTACTTTTGGTGGTGTCGATAAGTGCTACTCAGTTATCGATTTCCAAAAATTACCTGAGAAAGAAATAGAGAAATTAAGGCATTCACTGGTATGCCCTGGTTGCCGTGAACGGGGGCGTCCATTCCATTAGAACCGGTAGCCGAGCTGGTAATAATTGATTATAGTTATTAATAGCTTTTAATTACCGTCTCGCCGGGATTATTCCATGCGGAATATTAACCTGTTACCTGTTACCTGTTACCTGTTACCTGTTACCTGTTTCTGTGAATCCTTATTGTGATTAAAACAAACTGCCTTCTCACCTCCCCACGCCCCCGTAAGATGCTGCGTGCAACCGCATGGCTCAATATTGCCATACAGCTTGCTTTTCCCCTGGCCGGCGCGTTTACGCCGGTAATGGCCGCAGAGAATAAGACGCAGCACTTCCTGCCACAGTCAGGGGAGGCGCTGTCCCTGCATACCCGGCCCCGGACGCTGGCACCGGGCGAAAGCGTGGCCTCGGTCGCAAAAAAATACAACATGACGGTGGAGGCTCTGCGCCGGCTCAATCAGTTTCGTACCTTTGCCCGCGGCTTTGACCACCTGCAGCCCGGCGATGAGCTGGACGTACCGCTGGCGCCGCTGCCTGCGGTTGCGTGGGATGATAAACACCCCGCGCCGCAGCCAGAGGTGACTGACGCAGGCTCCCGGTCCGTGGCGGGACTGGCCTCACAGATAGGCACATTTTTTTCCGGGCATCCGGACGGCGATGCGGCAGCCTCTCTTGCCCGCGGTATGGCGACGGGTAAGGCGACAGGCGAAATTCAGCAGTGGCTCAGCCGGTTCGGCACCGCCCGCGTACAGCTTGATGCGGATAAAAACCTCTCCCTGAGAAATTCCAGCTTTGACATGCTGGTCCCGCTGTGGGAGCGCCAGGACCGGCTGCTTTTCGCTCAGGGCAGCCTGCACCGCACTGATGACCGCACTCAGGCCAACCTGGGGATGGGGCTGCGCACCTTTCAGCGTGACTGGATGGCGGGCGGCAACGTTTTTTTTTGATGACGACCTCTCCCGCTATCACTACCGCGCCGGGCTGGGGCTGGAGTACGGTCGCGATAACCTGAAGCTGTCGGCCAACCGCTATCTGCGGCTCAGCGGCTGGCGGGATGCGAAAGAGCCTGAGGATTACGAAGCGCGCCCGGCCAACGGCTGGGACCTGCGTTCTGAAGCCTGGCTGCCGGCGTATCCACAGCTGGGCGGAAAGCTGATGTATGAACAGTATTACGGTAATGAGGTGGCGCTCTTCGGCACTGACCACCGGCAGCGCAGCCCGCGGGCGGTTACGGCGGGTATCACCTGGACGCCGGTGCCGCTGGTCACCTTCAGCGCGGAAAGAAAGCAGGGGCAGTCCGGCGTGAGCGATGCCCGTTTCGGCGTCGATTTCCGTATTCAGCCGGGCGTGCCGTGGCACCGGCAGTTCAGCCCGGACGCGGTGGCTGTCCTGCGCAGCCTGGCGGGCAGTCGCTATGACCTGGTGGACCGCAATAACAATATCGTGCTGGAGTACCGCAGGAAGAAGGTTATCCGGCTTCATCTGAGCCCTCTGATTACCGGCTGGAGCGGGGAGATGAAATCGCTGGGCGCGTCGGTGAACAGCAAGTACGGGCTTGACTATATTGACTGGGATGCGCCGCTGCTGCTGGCGCGCGGCGGCAAAATCGTGGCGGACGGTGCCGGCGGGTATAACGTGGTGCTGCCGGCCTGGCAGTATGATGCACAGGGCAGCAACACCTATACTGTCGGCGGCGTGGCGGTGGATAAAAAAGGCAACACTTCAGCGCGGGCTGAAGCACAGGTGACGGTTACCCAGCCTGCCATCAGCGCCATATCCAGTACCCTGACGCCGCCGGAGTCAGTGATGCCGGCGGACGGCAGGACACAGCAGACGCTGACGCTCTCCCTGAAGGATTCGCGCGGCCAGCAGGTGGACGTGGGTGAAGGCGAAATCACGGTCAGCACGAAAGAGAAGGCTTACGCGGGTAAGGACGCTGTACCGGCTGCGGCGGCAAAGAGTCAGCCGGCGATGACCGCATTCCGGCGTCAGTCGGCCGGTATTTACACGGCAGTGGTGACGGCCGGCACGATACCGGACAGGTACAGCGTGACGCCGGCCGTCCGCGGCGTCAGCATACCGGAAGCGGTTATCAGCCTGGCGGCAGACAGCAGTACGGCGTCGGTGACAGCGGTAGCGCTGGACGGTGACATCATCATGAAACCGGCCAGCGGCGCGAGCAGTTTTAACTACAGCGTGACGGTGCAGGATAACCAGGGGAACCCGGTGGAGGGTGCCGTTGTGGAGGCCGCAGCAGATAAAACGGGCGTCAGCGTCAGCGGTGGTGCCCGGACCGGTAAAGACGGTCACGCCACGGTGACCCTGACAGGTACCACGACGGCGGTCAGCGACATCATGGTTACCGCCGGCACCGGCGCGCAGCAGAAAAAGGCGGCGGACAGAACGGTGAGCTTTGTGGCCGACAGCAGTACGGCGACGGTGACCGCGCTGGAGGTGACCGCAGACAACTCCATGGCAGATGGCCGGGCACAGAACGCGGTGAGGGCGACGGTTAAGGACGCCGGCGGTAACGCGGTGGCGAATGCGGCCGTCAGGCTGACGGCGCCCGCGCTGAGTATCGACGGAAAAGGCGACTCTGCGGAAGTGACAACGGATGCGCAGGGACAAGCCCGGGTGACGCTGACCGGCAGCGTTGCGGGTCAGTTCAGCGTCACCGCTGCTGCGGCCGCGGACGGCGGCAAGGGTAAAACGGTGACGGTGACGTTTGTTGCAGGCCAGGTGACGCAGGGAACCATTGCGACCGACAAAACCAGCTACGTGGCCGGTACCGACATGGCGCTGACGGTGACGCTGAAGGACACGCAGGGCAACCCGGTGAGCGGCCAGTCGGCGCTGCTGACGGCGGGCGCGGTGACGGTGGCCAACGCCGCGCTGAAGGGTAAGTGGAAGGACAACGGGGACGGCAGCTACGCGGTGGCCTACACGGCGGTGACGGCGGGCAGCGGCCTGAAGGCGTCGCTGACGCTGAGCAGCGGCAGGCCCGCAGAGTCGGCGGCGTATGCCATCACGGCCGGCGCGGTGACGCAGGGAACCATTGCGACCGACAAAACCAGCTACGTGGCCGGTACCGACATGGCGCTGACGGTGACGCTGAAGGACACGCAGGGCAACCCGGTGAGCGGCCAGTCGGCGCTGCTGACGGCGGGCGCGGTGACGGTGGCCAACGCCGCGCTGAAGGGTAAGTGGAAGGACAACGGGGACGGCAGCTACGCGGTGGCCTACACGGCGGTGACGGCGGGCAGCGGCCTGAAGGCGTCGCTGACGCTGAGCAGCGGCAGGCCCGCAGAGTCGGCGGCGTATGCCATCACGGCCGGCGCGGTGACGCAGGGAACCATTGCGACCGACAAAACCAGCTACGTGGCCGGTACCGACATGGCGCTGACGGTGACGCTGAAGGACACGCAGGGCAACCCGGTGAGCGGCCAGTCGGCGCTGCTGACGGCGGGCGCGGTGACGGTGGCCAACGCCGCGCTGAAAAGCGACTGGACGGACAACAACGACGGCAGCTACGGCGCCACTTACACGGCCACCACGGCGGGCAGCGGCCTGAAGGCGTCGCTGACGCTGAGCAGCGGCAGGCCTGTGGCGTCGGCGGCGTATGAGATATATGCGGCACCGGCGGTGAAAGGCGGCAGGGTAACAATAAGCGGCGGGCTGGAGGCCGGCAGCAGCGAGCTTACGGCGGAGTACGCCTTCGAGAGCAACGGCACCGGAGAGGACGCCTCCACGTACCAGTGGCAGTGGCGGCCGGCAGGCAGCACAGACGAGAAAGACTGGAAAAACGGTCAGCAGGACGGTCATGACAGACGCACCTACAAGCCCGGCAGGGATTATGCCGGTGACGAGGTCCGGGTAATCGTCACGCCGGTCGGTAAACTGCATCCGGTGCTGGCGGGCGCGCAGGTTATCAGCAACGTGGTGACGATGTACGGAGCGCCGTCAGTGGCGAACGTGAAGGCGCCGGCGACGTCGCTGGCCGGTAAGGAGCTGGACGTGACCTATGATTACAGCGGCAACGGCAGCGGCAGCGATGCCTCGTCC
The DNA here is from genome assembly GCF_030283135.1 of Mixta mediterraneensis. NCBI lineage: Bacteria > Pseudomonadati > Pseudomonadota > Gammaproteobacteria > Enterobacterales > Erwiniaceae > Mixta > Mixta mediterraneensis. Next base: position 42,617 of record NZ_JASUAZ010000026.1, read on the forward strand.
TATCAGTGGGAGTACCGGCAGACCCCGTCAGAGGGCTGGACGGTGCCGCAGAGCAACGCCGCGAAGAACCGGAAGTGGACGCCGGACGCCAGCTACGCCGGTTACCAGGTGCGCCTGACGGTGACGCCGAAGGGAAGCCTGCACCCTGAGCTGGCCGGCACGCCGGTCAGCAGTGATGCGGTGGCAATCTACGCAGCGCCGTCAGTGGCGCATGTGAAGGCGCCGGCGACGTCGCTGGCCGGTAAGGAGCTGGACGTGACCTATGATTACAGCGGCAACGGCAGCGGCAGCGATGCCTCGTCCTATCAGTGGGAGTACCGGCAGACCCCGTCAGAGGGCTGGACGGTGCCGCAGAGCAACGCCGCGAAGAACCGGAAGTGGACGCCGGACGCCAGCTACGCCGGTTACCAGGTGCGCCTGACGGTGACGCCGAAGGGAAGCCTGCACCCTGAGCTGGCCGGCACGCCGGTCAGCAGTGATGCGGTGGCAATCTACGCAGCGCCGTCAGTGGCGCATGTGAAGGCGCCGGCGACGTCGCTGGCCGGTAAGGAGCTGGACGTGACCTATGATTACAGCGGCAACGGCAGCGGCAGCGATGCCTCGTCCTATCAGTGGGAGTACCGGCAGACCCCGTCAGAGGGCTGGACGGTGCCGCAGAGCAACGCCGCGAAGAACCGGAAGTGGACGCCGGACGCCAGCTACGCCGGTTACCAGGTGCGCCTGACGGTGACGCCGAAGGGAAGCCTGCACCCTGAGCTGGCCGGCACGCCGGTCAGCAGTGATGCGGTGGCAATCTACGCAGCGCCGTCAGTGGCGCATGTGAAGGCGCCGGCGACGTCGCTGGCCGGTAAGGAGCTGGACGTGACCTATGATTACAGCGGCAACGGCAGCGGCAGCGATGCCTCGTCCTATCAGTGGGAGTACCGGCAGACCCCGTCAGAGGGCTGGACGGTGCCGCAGAGCAACGCCGCGAAGAACCGGAAGTGGACGCCGGACGCCAGCTACGCCGGTTACCAGGTGCGCCTGACGGTGACGCCGAAGGGAAGCCTGCACCCTGAGCTGGCCGGCACGCCGGTCAGCAGTGATGCGGTGAGTATTTATGACCTTAAAGCACCACGTATTACATGGAGTGCGTGTTGGGTAGTGGGGAGCATCTGGAATCGTGCCCCCGAACTTTCATTTACTTGGGATACCACAAACATTCCCCCAGGTATTAATATCGTTATAGGTGATTCTATTCGAAGACCTGCATCTGATGGGAAGTTTGAAAAACAGGTGGTAAATCAGGAAACGAGAGTATATTTTATGGATAGCTATGGGAATAAGAGTAATGCAATCACTATCACGAGTTTAATTACATTTAGTTGTGATACTTTCGTGAATGAGGACTAAAAACACGCGCTTTTATCCGGAGGTCCGTCAGCGGGCTTGTGCGAATGGTTCTAACAGGTCAGAGCGACTATGACTCACCAGACTCTGTACACAATTCTGTGTAAATGCCTTTCTCAGTAGTGGCCGTCCAGGCGGTCACCGAACTCGATAATAAAAGGGCTCATGGTCATACGCCAGTCCCGCAGCGGCATCGTCCATTTAAGTGAGGCCGCCTGGATTGCCAGCCACACCACCTTTTTCACTGGCTCGATGGTTAGGAAACTCAATCGACCCTTTTGAGTTTCCTAACCATCAGGGGTGACGATGAAGATCCTTATGTAATGGTGACTGTTGCGCGGTAATGCGGAAAATAGCCAGTGTCGCTGTGTTTTTAATCTAAACCCGGGCACTGGCTATGTCATCGCCAACGACGTCCGCAGCACGGACTCTGTGTTGTGTCGTCAGGGTCTCTAGCTTTTAGTCTTTAGTTTTTAAGGGTATTCCGGAAATCCTGTTGTTAGGACATCCCGAACCCCGTTGAATGGAAAATGATGGGTATGTTGTTGGCGGCTAGTTATTCGCCGATTTTGGATTCCAGAATAGCGTCGATAGATACGCCGTAATCGTCTAGGATTTCATCATCCAGATCCCACGAACCAACGGTGACATAGCCAATCGTGAACGGTGATTCTTTCACTGGTTTCGGCTTGCTGAACTTGTGCCTGAGGGTGAATAGCGTTTTAGCCCTGAACATCTCAAAGGACATCCCTCGCGAATCACGGTTCAGATCGCGCATCTTGCGGTTGATGGACTCCGTAAAGGCGTTGGTCTTCCGTTGGGCCGGGCCGAAGTAGGCGAATATCTCTTTTTCCCAGTTCGTCATCGACGTAATCAGCGGCTTCCAGTGCTTTTTATGACGCTCGGGTATCTTTGCCAGCCAGTTCTGATAGCGCATTCTGGCCTCAGGTTCGGTCTGTGCCAGCCAGATATCAAAGAACTCTTCCTTCAATTGGCAGGCAAGCCCCAGCTCAGGATAGTGATCCAGCCACGTTTCGATAATCATCTGCTGCATGGGGTTAAGGTCACGCTGACGCATCAGCATCATCTTGCGGTCGCCTTTAAGCTGCCGCCGGTGGTGAACTGTCAGATCCTTTTTGAGCGACTTACGCAGCGTTTCCATCGCCTCGTTAGCCATGCGCTGGATATGGAAGCGGTCAACGACGATGCTGGCTTTCGGGAATAGCTGGCTGGCAACGTCGCGGTATGGCTTCCACATGTCCTGACAGGGGTCAGTTTGGATATAGAGAATTATTGTACGGTAAGCCTGTTTTTTGAACAGGCTTACCTGTAGCAATAGGGTGTACTCCCGCGCTATACAGCATTTTCAGGGGTTTTGACCTTAATCCGATAACCTAAATGCGAGACCTCAAGGGCGACAACTTAAAAGCGATAACCGCTGAAACAAAATCAATCCGTTACGCAGCGGTATTGGTTAAATAATGCGCTTAACGTACAAAAATTTCCGATCTCCAAACTGCCCCCTCTTATACCGATGCCGGAGTAGCTGTCACTTCAGAAGTGAGATAGCAGCGCTAATTCTTCGGAAAAAATACTTAAATTTGCTTAATCCACTGAAACTGTGCGTGATAATTTGTAAAATCGTTGTATTGTGGTAATCAGCCGCGGTTTTAGGGGATAGGGAATGCTGGAACTTTTTGACGTGAGCTACGAAGAGCTAAGGACAACGCAGGCGTCAGAGCTTTACATGCTGCGAAAGCAGACCTTCAGTGACCGCCTCGGCTGGGACGTGGCCTGCAGTCAGGGAATGGAATCGGATGAATTTGACGGGCCGGGCACGCGGTATATTCTTGGACTTTATGAAGGGCAGCTAATCTGCAGCGTCCGGTTCGCCGCGCTCAGTCAGCCAAATATGATAACTCACACCTTCCGCGACTGCTTCAGTACGGTAGAGCTGCCTGAAGAGGGGACCGAATCCAGTCGTTTCTTCGTGGACAAGGCCCGCGCGCGCAGCCTGCTGGGAGAGAGCTATCCGGTCAGTCAGGTGCTGTTTCTGGCCATGGTTAACTGGGCGCAGCAACGGGGACATGCCCGCATCCACACCATCGTGAGCCGGGCTATGCTGACCATCCTGCGCCGCTCCGGGTGGCAGATCTCCGTGCTGAAGGAGGCTCATCTGACCGAAAAAGAGCGTATTTACCTGCTGACGCTGCCGACGGGCCCGGAGGATCAGCTGCAGCTCTCAGGTTCTGTTATCTCCCGTACGGGCTGTCCGCCTCAGGCGGTGGTCACCTGGCCGCTGAGGCTGCCGGTCTGATGAGATCCAGCTCAGCGCCCAGGCGGATGGCCTGCCGGGCGTTAGTGACGCCCAGTTTGGAAACCACGTTCTTGATATGAAACTTCACCGTGCTCACGGAGATACCGGTGATCGCCGCGATTTCCGCATACGTTTTCCCCATGCTGGCCCAGTAAAGCACTTCATTTTCCCGCACCGTAAAAATCGCGCCGTCAGTATTTTCAAAGCGCCCTCTGGCCTTATCAGTCATCGATCCCGTGAGTTTATACATCTGCGCGTTGAAGTCGATCAGCAGCATCTGGAGGGCACCCTGTTCTGCTGAAATGCGGGCTTCGAGCCCTTCCTGACCGATGCCGTTGATGATAAGCGACAGCAGCGCAAGGTTATTCATGTGATCGTGAAGCACAAACGTAAACCCGTTGACGATGTTATACTGACGCGAGAGCGTGAAAATTTTGGTAAACCGCAGGTCGGACATCAGCGTGATATTTTCGTCCCACGAAAAAGGCGAGGTTCGCTTAAAAGCAGAAAGAATAACGGGATCGGTCAGCTGAAAGTTGTTGGCCCGGTAGAGGTGAATCCACTCGTCCGGATAACTGGAGATTATAAGAACTTCTGAAGGTTTTTTTTTGTTTACGACGGTGTAGGCATACTCAGGTGAGCCGTATGGTTGCAGCTTTCGCTGAATATAAGCCTGCAGCGTCTCTGTAACCGTGTTGTTTCCAGTAAAAAAAGCAAACATCACTGCTCCGGGTGGTTTCGTATTGCCGGTTTAATACCATACCTGCACTAAAGCACAGTAACATTAATACTTAAGCATAACTTACAATCGGAAGGCAAGCAGCTACAATAGCTGCAAGTTGTTGAAGCAGAAAAAAAACCTGACCTTACGGTCAGGTCGCTAAAACAGCCAACACCAGGGAAATCCGGTCAGACAGTACGCAAACAATAAAGTCACCGCTGGCCGGATCCACATTTTGCCACTTCCTCATGCCTCCAGTCAAATCATAGTGTTTCAGCTGGTTCTGTCGCATTAGCGTAGGCAAGTCAGAAAAAGTTGTGCTGCCGATATTTTAGGCAGCCAACAAATAAAATTGTTCCGCTGGTGACAATCTGTCGCCGGCGGGATGCTGAAGTTGTCCTTTGCGTATCATCTGTACCAACTCAATGCCTGCTAACAGCGTCTGCGACCGACGAAATGATGTAAATCCCAGCATCGGCCGTATTCGCCGTTTGATATTCCGATGGTCCTGCTCAATCAGGTTGTTCAGGTATTTGCTCTGCCTGACAGTGATGATGTCTTCTTCTGGTTTGTCAGCGTAGAGCGTGGACAGCGCCGCCGTATTGGCGCCACTTTTATCGATAGTGACCACCCCGGGTTTGCCGTGATAACGAATGGCCTTGCGAAAGAAACGCAACGCAGCGGCGGCGTCCCGTTTGGCGGTCAGCAGGAAGTCGACGGTTTGACCTGCCGTATCTACCGCGCGGTACAGATATTTCCACTGGCCTTTGATTTTGATGTAGGTTTCGTCCATGCGCCACCGCCGACCCACGGTGCGCTTATGCCGACGAAACGCCTTATCCAGCAGCGGCACCAGACGGATAACCCAGCGGTGAAGCGTCGAATGGTCAACAATAATGCCGCGCTCGGCCATAATTCTTCGAGATTGCGCAGGCTAAGGGCATAAACCAGATACCAGCGAACGCATTGAGCAATAACATCGAGGGGATAAGTGCAGGCGTTTGAAAGCTTTACGTATCAGAGGCATGAGCAGGCAATATCATAACAAAAAACAGCATGTTACCTGATGCCGTCTTAATGCGACAGAACCGTCTCAGGAAAGGGTTAGTGGCGGATCTGCGCCAGGTCGTCTTCAGACAGACCTGTCATTTTCATGACGGTATTGCGGTCGATGCCGTTTTCCAGCATGGTACGGGCAACTTCGAGTTTGCCTTCCTGTTTGCCTTCATTGCGGCCTTTTTCAATACCGCGTTGTTCACCGAGCTGCAGGCCTTCAGCCCTGCCCTTCTCGATACCCTTCTGTTCAAGTTGTTGAGCGATGGTCATAAGTGCGTCTCCGTGTTGCGGCACACGCTGTGCCAGTTCGCGTACAAAAGCTTCGGCGTCGGATGTTTCGCCTGCCTGCACTATATAGTGTACCAGCGATATGACCTGCGATGAAGACAGATATCCCGCCAGCAAAATGGGCGCCAGCCGGTCAACCAGTTCTGCCAGGTCCCGCTGATGAATATGTTTCTGCAGTAAGGTCAGGGCGGCCATGCTGCGATGGCCAGCAATTTCATCATCCGGAATGACCGTAACGTCTACCAGCGGGAAAGCGCTGTTGTAGAGTTCACCGGCCAGCGCCGGATCGTCAAACTCATCCAGCCAACGGGTGGAGTACGGATACGGGCTGCGCTTACCCGTATAGAACAGCACCGGTATCACCAGTGGCAGTTTTTTATGCCCTGCCTCCAGGTGGCGCTGCATGGCGTCCACCGCATAGCGTATCAGGCGGAAAGCCATATGTTTGTCCGGCGTTGACTGGTGCTCGATGAGCACGTGGACATAACCATCACCTGCAGTGGTTTTCAGGCTGTAGAGGACGTCGCTGAAATACTGGCGGAGATCATCCTCAACGAACGAGCCGGATTCGAGTTTCAGCGTGCTGAGATCGCAGACTGCACGCAGCTCTGCGGGCAGGTGGATTTCCAGGAAATCCCGTGCAATATCCGGTTGCGTCAGGAACTGCCTGAACGTGGCATCGTGGGGGGTGGGTGTGCTGCTTTTCTTTTTCATCAACCCTGGCTCTGAAAAATGACCCTAAGATGTTATCACAGCCAGGAAAAAGCTAATATTGGCGGTGAATGGAATTGCCATTCCTTCAGGGAACTGTGCCGGGGTGGTTCGGTCCCCTCCCCTTTATTCTGGTAACTCCGGGCTGACTGCATCGTCTCGCAGGCGCATGATGGTTTGTCTTGAGGTACCAAACTCGCGGGCAACGGCGCTGATACTGGCACCCGCTTTCAGGTGTTCAAGCGCTGCCTGCCGCTGGTCCGGGTTCAGCGCCGGTGGCCGGCCAAACCGTTTGCCCGCTGCTCTGGCCCTTGCAAGGCCTGAATGCGTGCGCTCAATCAGCAGGTCTTTCTCAAACTCAGCGACAGCCGAGATCACCTGCATGGTCATTTTCCCCGCCGGGCTGGTCAGATCCACGCCACCCAGGGCCAGGCAGTGAACCCTGATACCCGATGCCGCCAGTTGTTCCACCGTTTTCCTGACGTCCATAGCGTTTCGTCCAAGACGATCCAGTTTAGTGACAATCAGAACATCGCCATTTTCCATTCTGTCGAGCAGGCGGGTAAATCCCGGGCGCTCGCTGGCAGCAACGGAGCCACTGATGTGCTCCTCGAGCAGCCGCTGGGATTTGACGGCAAAACCGGCAGCCTCTATTTCCCTGCGCTGGTTTTCCGTGTTCTGCTCCAGTGTGGAAACACGGCAGTAGGCAAAAGCGCGTGACATAGTTAAAATCCCGTCCGAAAAGTATGTCCGAATCATAATGCATATCCGAAATTAATTTCACTTACTTTCGGACAGTATTGAGATCCAGTGTACGAAACCGAACAGTTTTGGACACCATCAGGCGGCCAATGCCAGCCGCTGATCCATGTTCAACTCGATACGGCCATACGGATTAACATGGTGTTATATCAATGGCGTCAGACCACGCCAGTCTTCTTCGGTCATTCGCTGACGCCAGGTCGGCTCCGACAGCACATTCTGGATCAACAATGTATTGATGTAGACCAGACTGATTTGCAACAGGTGTAATGAGAGCATAGATAGCTCCTGATCCGCAGTCCGGTTGCTGGTGAATTCTCCGTATTCGCCATAAAAAATAAAATTATTGGCGCTGTTCCAGTTTTCCACGACATTGAGACCCGCATTAATTTCGCAACGTAGCGACTCATCATGCAAATAACGGCAGAGGAAGATGGTCTTAATCGCTTTGCCCAACTCAGCCAATGCCTTATAGGTTGGATGCTGGATGTTATTGCGGGTGAATCGCCTCAATATTGCCTCGGGTTCGGCTGTTCCGACTTTAAGTGCCGCTGTATATTTGATTATTTCGTCATACTGCTGTGCGATCAGTTCCCAATCGATCCCCCGGGTTAAAATCGGGGTAAGGTGCGGGTACAACGATGCATCTTCCTTTTCACACACATACAGTTTCTGTCGGGCGATAGCTTTCAGGCGCGGCAGTAGATCGAACCCCAAAACATCGCTGAATGCAAAGGCCACCTCACTTTGCCCGTGGCTGTCCACATACTGGTGGTTGATCTCCATGTCAGTACAGTGGCGCAGAACACCCTCCATCATGGCAGCCACCTCCGATGAAGAACATCGACGCAATTGTGAATAAATACATGTGGAGTGCGTGTCCACATGCCAGTAAATCATCACGCCACGCCCGCCATAGCGCGCATGCCATTCGGTCATCAGATTTTGATCATAGGCGCCAAATTTCCGGGAGTCTGCGGCACAGGATGTCGTCGCATTCCCCCATATGGCCGGCTGACGAATACGGAAAATACCGTTCACGATATGTGAAATCGCTGAGCGCAAAGCATCTTTTTGAATAAACCGCCGTTTAACGTAGCGCAATTCATCATAGTTAACGCGAGGTTGCTGGCTGGCAATGCGTTTCAGTCCTACATTGGTACCGAGGCCAAACAGACATAACAACATGCGACGTTGCAATACCTCAGGTTCAAGAACTTCCCGGCTGGCAGATGTGCGAAATAACGACGAGAAATGTTCCCGTATATCGACTTCCTTGAGTATGTCTATTAACTCCAGATCGGCCCACCGATGGCCAATCTCCTGCTTCAGCGCAGCTGTGTTGGGAGGCTCACTCTGTTTGTCCAGTGGAGTCAGGTGAATACGATTTTTTCCTTGCTCCCTGATGCGAAGTTTGGGGTTATCTGGCAGGCCATTATTTAGCGTGCCGAGCCAATGGCGCATCCTGTCTTTGATTTGAATAATAAAGGTTGTCGCATCGGTAGGAGCCTGCAACAGGGAGTAATAATAGGTCCGGTTAGTGGCAAAGTCCTCCGGGAGATCCTCAGCTGGATCACGATAACGGTCAGCGCCTGTTACCCAAATTTCTTTGTTACGCAGACTCTTACGTAAAGCTCGTAAAACGCAAATTTCATAGTTGATGCGATTTATTCGTTCTTCGCCTGATTTGCTTTGTTCGATGACAATATCCCGCCATTTTTTCTGAATAATACCGTCAACGGGTACATCGCCCACAGCGTAGAAATACTTATTGCTGGCCCTGTTTTCTTTAATGATCTGAATGGCATCAATAACGGGTCGATACAGCGCATTACCAGACTGAAATTCAAGCCTGTCCAGCACCGGCATCAACATGCGTCGATAGTGGCTACCGTAAGAAGAACGCATGGATTCATGGACTTCCTGTTCGGTATTTACCCCCAGTGTTTTGAATTCATCGACCAGATTTTGCAGCATTTTCTGAGAAACGACAGGATAGACAACCTCTTTTATGACACCGTCCGGCTGGTCAACAGTGGCTTCGGCCATGCGAAACAGCAGACGCGCCTTACCCCTGACTTTTTTAAACGCTGCGAACTGCTTTTTATCGACTTTTTTTTCAGCCCGGGTACCGAGGTTATGGATCAGTACCATCAACATTTCAATCAATGCATCGGTCAACTGTTGGCGACGACGCCAGCAAAACATGGCCACCATACTGTAACGGATCGCCGAAGGGTGTCGACGAAGCTCCCTGATCGATTCACTGGCACACCGTTGTTGAAACTGCACGATGAATTTAGGAGATATTCCCTGAAAAATACCCGGCTGTAGCGCAACGTTATCAAGGCATTTTAGCTGGGCGATGACGGAAAGAACATTCTCCAGACTGGCTCTTCCCGGGTCGGCTTTGAGTCCACTCAACGTGAATTCGGTTACTCTGTCGGTACCGGGCTCTTCGGCCGACAATAAATGGTTGATGGCAACCTTACTGTCGAGTGAAAGGCGGGTAAATATGATGTTTTGCTGTTCTGTTTCGAACTGGTGCACAACTGAACGAATAATCCGATCCAGGTGATCGGCTGCGGGACGTTCAATCTTCTGCTCCTGACACCAGTCAGAAACAAGCTCACGGCCATGTAGAGCTTGCGGGTTTAATGGAAGGATAAATTCGGTTAACCAAGCGGTAAGCTGCGCTATATCGTTTTGATTGGGGAGTCTGACCCCCAAATAGCGACGAATATTTTGTCGGTGACGCTGGGCCTGTCGTCCCTGAAGAGGGTAATTTTCGAAGGGCACAGAAGTACATCCAATCTGTTCAGCAATAACGCGCACTATTCCTGAGGGGAGTTCGCTTATTGATTCAGGGTAATGGCCATATGTTTGTCGGAATTTCAATTGAATGGCAAACCCTAAACGACCAGCATCGGTCATGCCTGGCAGTAAGGAAAGCTCGTCAGCAAGCAAACTCCAAACATCCCTTTCATCAAATGGCTGATCCTGTGACAAAATTCTAACTCCCTGAATCATCAGTGGGTAATCGCTATAGCAACCATTTCACAGGTAAGTGATTTTTACTCAGATCCAGCTCAAAAAAGTCAGATGTCGCATTTTGTAGCTTCGCTCCCACTGGGCCTATTCAGAGGAGCAGATTAACCCCTGGATCAATTTTCAACCGCTGGGGTGGATCAGTTTTGCACCGTTGGTAACAGCTGGTTCATTCTGACCAAGGTAGTCAGTACACAAGCCATGAGTGGCAGTCGTTCCTGAAATCACACGGTCTGGAGGGCAGTATGAGCCGTCGTGGTAACTGTCACGACAACGCAGTTGCAGAAAGC
>NZ_JASUAZ010000027.1:0-51469 GCF_030283135.1 Mixta mediterraneensis
AATCGTCCTGTGGCTGCTGGGTTATCATGCTGAAAGTAAAGGATTACATCTGAGATATCAGGCCAACAGTATAAAGTCGCGACGGGTCATATCCTACCTGACGTTAGCGAAGAACATCCTCAGACATCCTTCGCTGGTCTTAAGGCAGCTGTTGCCGGATGAGGTCCTCAATCATCTTGCCCGTTCATACCGGAATATGGTCATGATTTACTGAGCTGCGATTAGTGGGGATCCCTCAGCCGGATTCGGACCGGCGACGCGAACGGTATATTGCATTTGTTTGACGTGACGAAACATTACGCACTCCTGCTAAAAAATGAGATTTATTTCGCGGGCGGATCAATCTTAACGCAAAGCAGCCCGCTAACGATTTGACTCTTAATTTATTGAAGAGAAATGCATAACTCGCAAGTCATCGCGCCACAGGAAAGCGGCGGTAGAAGAATATCAACCTATTAACCTGATGAATTTATTTTAAATTTATTTATGTGAAAATTTGTTTTTTATTCCACCAGACCGAAAGCAGGAATAAAAATAAAGGGAATAATAATTATTCCCATAAAGAGATATTGAATCAACCGGGCTGGAAAATAAGAAGGGAATTACGCTTCGCTAATTCACTTTATTTTATAAAAAAACAACAGCGGCTTTGTTATTTTAACCGCGCTGATGACGCAGCAACGGACGGCCTGAGCCGTCCAGTGTTTTATGGTGTTAGTTGACGAACGAAGCTGATAATTTCTTGATTCTGACCCTGTTCAAACAGGCAATGCTGGAAACGCGGACCACTGACAGCGGTACGTACCAGCTCAGGACCGATAGCGCGCAATGTGTCGAGATAGTTCTCTTTGAGCACCGCCGCTTTGACCTGGTTCAATAAGCCCGCATTACGCACCTGCGGTTCTTTACGCTCTGGTGGATAACCCAGCCCTTTTTCACCGCTGAAGGCTTTTTCAAAGATAAAGCGAAGATTCAGTTCTGCTCCCCAGCCAAAGCCTTTTGCAAATGGCAGCGACAATGCATTGCCGTTATTGATCTGCGCAAAAAGGTAGGCGTCAGCCGGATCGATACAATAGCCGCATATGACTCCCGGATGGATATTCAGCGACATCAGTGCGCCCTGCCCGGTGCCGCAGCCGGTAACCACGAAATCCACCGCCTGACTGTTAAGCAGCACACTGGCCTGAATGCCGAGGTGAATGTAAGTCAGGTGATGATCTTGCTCGTCGCTCATACCGACGTTAAATACCTGATGGTCTGACAGCTGTGCCACACCTTCCAGTTCTTTCAATACGGTGGCGTTTTTCGCCGCCTGACTGTTTTCCATCATTAACGCGATTTTCATGATCTGCCCTTAGCATTCAATTGAAATATCGTTTCATTTTAATGAAAAGGCGTTAAAGTGCATGGGATAAATCACCTTCTCGCTGTGAGTGTCATCACAAAACCACCACAGCATAACCGACCACAATCAGGGGCATGTATGTTTATCTACAAACAAGACCGTCCGTTGGAGGAGTTAGGCAACGGCGTTACGCGCCGCATTCTGGCTCATGGCGGCGGTATGATGGCGGTTGAAGTGACATTTGAAAAAGATGCCGTTGGGCCGCTACATCATCATCCGCATGAGCAGCTTACCTATGTATTAGATGGCCGTTTTGCTTTTACCATTGATGGCGTAACGCAAGAGATGGGCGCGGGTGATACGTTATATAAAGCGCCTAATGTGGCCCACGGCTGTGTCTGCCTGGAGGCGGGAACCTTGCTGGACACTTTCACACCGCAGCGCGAAGACTTTTTGCCCGAAAAATAGCCAACGCTGTACAGTCGCGGTTTCGGCTCTTTGTCATCGTCTGGTAAAGCGCAAAATATGTGCTTATGGCGAGCATGCTGACTATAAGCACAAACCCCTAATTACATGGTTTTATGTCTCAGACGATGTCGTCAATCACGCCGCCGTCAACGCGCAATGCAGCACCTGACGTTGCCGAAGATAAGGTAGAGCAGACATAAACCACCATATTTGCCACCTCTTCTACTGTGGCTGCACGCTGGATCACGGAGGCTGGACGGTTCGCCATAACGAACTCTTTCGCCAGCGCTTCCAGCGATTTCCCGGTGCGTTTCATTTCATCTTCCATCATACTGGCGAACCCATCTGATAGCGTCGGGCCAGGCAATACGCTGTTCACCGTCACCCCCGTTCCCGCGACTGCTTTCGCCAGGCCGCGAGCCAGTGAAAGCTGCGCCGTTTTGCTTACGCCGTAATGCACCATATCCGCTGGGATATTGCGTGCCGATTCGGAAGAGATAAACACCACGCGACCCCACGCTTTTTCCACCATTTTTGGCAGCAATGCGCGTGATAAGCGCACGCCCGACATCACGTTGGTTTGCCAGTATTGTTCCCATGTCTCGTCATCGGTATCGTAAAAATCGCTTTGGCCGTAAATACCCACGTTATTCACCAGGATGTCGATATGCGGCAGCCCTTTCAGCAAAGTCGTTACGCCTTGTGCACTGCCAGGATCGGCTATCGCGCTGTGAATTTTCACTCCTGGCACCGCCGCATTTAGCCGCTGTTGTGCCTGACTTACCGTGGCTTCGCTGCGCCCGTTTAGCACAATTTCCGCCCCGCATTCTGCTAAGCCTTGCGCGATAGCAAAACCAATACCGCCTGTTGAGGCCGTCACCAGGGCGGTTTTACCGCTGAGATCAATTTTCATGGTTTTCTCCTTAAGTGCTTATAATGCGATCTGCATCACAAAATCCTGGCTGAAAGCGCGGAGAATTCATTGCTAAAACATATTCTGTAACCAATACCGCTGGTAGCTTACAAACCACGGATCACCCGCTGGCATCGCAACGGTGCCGCTCACTCTGCATCGGGGTCTTTTTCAACCTGATGCAAAAAACGACCGGGGTAATCCGGAGTAATAGCGTGCTGGCTGTCGTAGCGCCCAAACAGTTTGTAGCGATTAAGCGCAATGCGGTCGTAAGCGAAGTTGCTAACGGTAGCGGGAAAGTGACGCAGCACGCTAAGAACGCGCCACGGTCCCGGCAGTTTCTGCATAACACGAAATACCGCCTGCGCCCTCAGCCAATACTGCTGGTCAGCGATATAAACGATGGTGCTAACATTTTCTTGCGGCAAACCTGCCCAGCGCAATAAAGCTTTTCCCTCTTCGCTTTGTACCGAGGCAAAGCGAACCTGCCGCGCCACACGGTGACGCAGCAGGAAATGCACCCAGCCATTACACAGTTTACAGACGCCATCATAAAGCACGGCGCTCTCATTCGGTTGCAGATAAGGCGGTGGCGACATGGTTTCTCTCTTCGGCTCGTGCATTAAAGAATGCATTAAAAGAAAAAGTGTAGCCTGTCGTCGTCAACTGTTGGCATACCCACACGTGCTACCGCCTCGTCGGGGTAGACAGAAACGCGCGAAAATAATTTATTCACATCAAATCTCTTTTTTATCTTTCTCTGCACAGTTCAGTTTAGTCATTCCCTCTTTTCCGCTGAATATCAGGTTTATTTAAGGGGGGTTCGGTACATCTGAATAGGTTAATTCTTATGAGGGTAACTGTGCTGTGTGTCTGATTCCGCATCGATGAAAGATTGACTTCCCCTGCGCTCAACCTGTCCAATAAGGCGATTTTTAATTCAAATCAGAAGAGAGATCATGACGTCCTCGCAGGAAATGTTACGCCAACTGGGTGATGTGGTAGGCACCAGACAGCTGTTAACCCACCAGGATGACAAAGCCTGGTACACCAAAGGATTTCGCGTCGGGCGCGGAGAAGCGTTTGCCGTGGTTCTACCACAAACGCTGTTGCAACTGTGGCAGACGCTGCAGGTTTGTGTGGCGCACGACGCGATTATATTGATGCAGGCCGCGAATACCGGCGTAACCGGCGGCTCAACGCCGGATGGCAATGACTACGACCGCAACGTAGTCATTATCAGTACGCGCCAGCTAAAAGGCGTGCAGGTTATTGATCAGGCGCGTCAGGTTATCGCTTTTCCCGGCTCCACCCTGACCGAGCTGGAAAAGACCTTAAGACCGTTAGGGCGCGAGCCGCATTCGGTTATTGGCTCTTCCTGTATTGGCGCATCGGTCATTGGCGGCATTTGCAATAATTCCGGCGGTTCGTTGATCAGGCGTGGGCCAGCCTTTACCGAGAAGTCGTTATTTGCCCGCATACATGACGATGGTCGGCTGGAAATGGTGAATCATCTTGGCATTGCCCTGGGTGAGTCCCCTGAAGAGATATTGCGTCGGCTGGAACAACAGGACTACACCACGGGCGAACAACCTGACTGGGCTGGCAAAATTTGGGCAGATGATTACGCCGGGCAGTTGCGCGATACGCAGGCCGACAGCCCTTCGCGCTTTAATGGCGATATGCGCTATCTGCATGAAAGTTCCGGTAGCGCGGGAAAAGTCGTGGTATTTGCGGTACGTTTGCCCACCTTCGAGGCCAGTCAGAAAAGCGACACCTTTTATATTGGCACTCACGATGAAAAAGAGCTGGTCGCGCTGCGTCGTTATCTGCTGGCGAATATGCAGGAGCTGCCGCTTCAGGCCGAATATATCCATCGCAACGCGTTTGATTTAACCGTTCGCTACAGCAAGCATATGTATCTGGCGATTGGCAAACTTGGCCCGCAGGCGCTGCCCGGCCTGATGGCGAAGAAAGCAAAATGGGATGTCCGGGTCAGCCATCTCAGGTTCCTGCCACGTAATAGCGTCGATAAAGCGTTGCAGTTCTTCAATCAAATCACGCCGCGTTTTGTTGCATCGCGCATCCTCGATTACCGCACCCGCTTTGAGCATCATCTGATGATCAAAGTTGAAGCGCAGCAAACGGCTGAACTACAGCAACTGCTCGATAATTTCTTTCGGCAGAAAAACGGCGATTTTTTTCTGTGTAATGCACGCGAAGCCGCCGATGCCTTTCTGGTTCGCTTTGGCGTTGGCGGTTGCACTATTTCGTACTGCGATTATCTTGGCTATAACACCGATGAGCGCTTAGTGGCGTTCGATGTGGCGCTGCGCCGCAACGACGATGCGTGGCGTCTGGTACTGCCGGCGCATTTACAGGAGCAGGTTCAGGTAGATTCATGCTGCGGCCACTTCTTCTGCTTTGTTAATCACCAGGATTACGTATTAAAACCTGGTGTGGACGCCAGAGCGTTTAAGGAAGCAGTGATCACGGTGCTGGAACAGCGTGGCGCGAAGTATCCGGCAGAGCACAATGTTGGACATTTGTACCATGCGTCATGTGAGCATGAGCAGCACTGGCGGCAACTGGACCCGACAAATAGCTGCAACCCAGGGATTGGCAAAACCAGCAAGAAAAAGTGTTGGGCGAATTGAGTTTATTTCCCCCGCCAGGCGGGGGGAGATAACATTTACTTCGCGTACGCTTCCGTCGAAATGGTCAGCGTCACATCGTCGCTTACTGCTGGCACATATTTATCCAGCCGGAAGTCTGAACGCTTAATGGTGCCAGTCGCGTCAAAACCAATCGCCTGCTTTTTCACCATCGGATGCATACCCTGCTGATTCAGCGTCGCGTGCAAGGTCACCGGTTTGGTGATGCCCTTCAGCGTCAGGTTGCCTTCTACATCAAATTTATTGTCGCCTTTAGCGACGACTTTGGTGCTGTGGAAAGTGGCGGTTGGATATTTGGCCGTATCGAAGTATTCCGCTCCTTTAAACTCTTTGGTCAGGGCCGCGACGTGGCTGTCAATCTGCGTGATGGGCAGCGTGACATCAACGCGTGACTGCTCAGGTTGATCCTTATCAAATACCAGCGAGCCGCCTGAATTCGGGATGTCAGCAGTTGGATGGGAGAAGCCAAAATGTGTCCAGGTCACAATGACCGATGTGTGCTCAGGATTGAGTTGATAATGCATGGCTTCCGCCTGCGAGAAAGGCACATACAGACTAGCAACGGCTAACAGCGGCAGCGCCATTCGCTTAAAATTTTTCACAGTCACGTCCTCATTAATAAGATTCATTGTGAGTGTCGTTCAATGCGATGGGAATAAACAGTGAAGAGTTTTGGACGTATTTTTCAAATTAATTCAGCAATACCGCATAGTGATTATCACGGCTGACACCCATCAATGAACAGCACGCGCCAACGCCGACGTTTTTTCATTAAGCGAGTATGCAGTTGCTGCACCTCTTTCCGTGAAAGCGCATCAATGCTTGCCTGGGTAAGATCAAACAAACCATTCTCTGCGCGCAACGCGATGAGTGCCGCATCACGGCTGTCAACCTGTAGCTGCGCTTTAAGCGGCGCCATCTCCAGCGCGGCTATTTCACTTTCCAGCGATCGCAAAAAAGTTTTGCAGTGTCGCAATAATCTGGTGACGCTCAGATCTGGCGATTGCAACGCAAACATGACGCCATCCTGATCCATACAGCGTAAATAACGGCTGCTGACCACATAGCCAATCTGCTGTTCCACGCGTAAGCGCTGGAAAAAACGTGGCTCATAAATCAGCGTCAGTGCACGTAACGCGGCAAGTTGTTGTCCGTCATCAAGCGGGATAAACAGCAATAGGGCTTTATCGCTACCAGGATGCTCGATGCGCGTTACGCCGCAGCGCGAAGATAACCGCTCAGTGCGCGACAAAGGGTTAACCGGCAGTAAAAACATCGCCAGACGCCGCGCAATTCTCTGATGCAGCGATTTACTGCCGCCCGCTAGTGCGGCTCGCCAGCAGGTCGGCGTGTCGGAAAGCGCCAGCTGTCGTGGCAGCATCTTTAATAACTGACGGATGGCGATGCTTTCTGTGGGCTGTTCTTCTGTCTCCGATACCGTCGCGGATAGTTCATGAATAACCTGCTCCAACGCCCAATCTGCCAGTGGTTCGTTCTCTGGCAGACGCAGCGTCAATTGCCAGACGCCCTGCACTTCATTCCACTCTCCGCCACCGCCCAAATGACGCAGCGTTGCAAACAGTGGACGTAGCCGTTTGCCAACAACTATTCCCGATTCAGCAGGATAGTTGCTAAAAAATTCGGGCCGCAGAATCAGGGTTGCCGGTGTTTCTCCGGGCGTAAGGTGTAATAACGGAAGGGTACGTAACGGCGCCACTGATGTGGTTAACCCGGTTTCCAGCGGATAGAAAGTCAATGCCGCAGGCTCAGTTTCGCTATCCCGTTGCGCTTGCCACGGCGCTAATACCAGCCCGAAACCTTGCGTAAAAATCTTTTCGCCCTGCACATCAGGTGAGCAAACAAGCCGGGCTGATGGCGCTGCTTTTAATGCCGCCAGAAACGGCTGGAAAGCGTGCGTCTCAGCGGGTACAAACCCTAAAATGTGCTGACGTAACTGGTCTAACGGTGACAATGCGGAAAAGCGCTGCTGTGCCAGTTGCAGATAGTGTTGCTGCTGCACTGAGGTCGTTTGCGACAAGGCATCTAAAGCCTGACGGAGTAAAGCGCAAACCACTTCCGGCTGACTACTGGTAAACATGGCTACCAGCCAACCGCAACGGTCGTCCTGATAAAGCCACGTAAACTCAAGTTCGCTGGCTGCACCACGCTGACGTAAGGTCGCCATTAAGCTGCCCGGCGCCTCATCCAGCAAAAACTCACGCAGAAGTGTGACGTTGTCACATAAGTTTCGCCGAATAAGCCAGGAATGCGCATATTTTGCCGGGCCAGAACAACGTAACTGCACGCTGTTTTCGGCTAAAAAATCGGGCATACGCACAGCAGGCCGTGCTTTCCCCTGCGGCAAAGTGGCAAAAGCCTGGGCTAACTGCGCCAGCACATCCAGCGGTTGCGGACCTTGCAGCCAAAGCTGCATATTATTCGCCACGTAAAACCGATGATGGAAATCGCGTAACGCCTTTTGTAGCGCTGCCGGATCATCACCAAACGTCTCAGCGCAACCGATCTGAAATCGCTGAAACGTTTGCGGCCCGGCAACCCGGCTCAACAGCGCCGCTTCAGCCTGTGCGGGCGCATGTTGCTGAAGTAGCCGGTATTCGGCGTCAATTACCGTGGTTTCCTGCCTGATCGACGCTTTTTTCAGTAATGGCGCCAGCAGCATATCCTGTAACCGCACGACGCCTTCGGCGAAGCGATCGGCAGGGATTTCAAAAAAATACGCGCTACGCCGCGCCAGCGTGGTGGCATTAACGCGCCCGCCGTTGGCCTGAATCCAGCTCATCAATCGACCCTGATCGGGCCAGCGCTGGCTGCCGGTAAACACCATGTGTTCCAGCAAATGGGCCAGGCCCGGCCAGTTTTCTGGTTCATCATGGCTACCCGCCGCCACCTGCAGCAATGCCGCCGCGTCACTGGCATCGGGCTGATGGATCAGCGTCACTGCTAATCCATTGGGCAGGCGAAGACGGCGGATCATCAGATGTTGCGCGACTTATAAATTAGCTGTGAATTACTGCGATTACGGAACTGCAACTGACCGATTTTAATGTCGCTGCAATCGGCTTCGCGACGGGCGTCAAGGATTTTGCCGTGATGCGGAGATTTGCTGCATACCGGATCGGCGTTGTCCGCATTGCCGGTCAGCATGTACGCCTGGCAACGACAGCCGCCAAAATCTTTCTCTTTTTCGTCACAAGAGCGGCACGGCTCCGGCATCCAGTCATAACCACGGTAGCGGTTAAAACCGAAGGAGTTATACCAGATGTCATCCAGACGTTGCTCCAGCACCGACGGAAACGCCACCGGTAGCTGGCGTGCACTGTGGCACGGCAACGCGGTGCCTTCTGGCGTTACGCTGAGAAAGACCGCGCCCCAGCCGCCCATGCAGCCTTTTGGTCGCTCTTCATAATAATCCGGCGTGACAAACAGCAGATTCGTCAGGTTGCCGTTTTCGCTCATGCGTTCACGATATGCGTTGACGATGCCTTCTGCCCGCGCAATCTGCTCACGCGTTGGCAACAGCCCCTGGCGATTAAGCTGCGCCCAGCCGTAAAACTGACAGGTGGCTAATTCAACGTCATCGGCTTCCAGCTCAATGCAGAGATCGATAATTTTGTCGATCTGGTCAATATTGTGGCGATGCAGCACAAAGTTAAGCACCATCGGATAGCCGTGGGCTTTTACCGCTTTTGCCATCTCCAGCTTCTGCTGAAACGCTTTTTTTGACCCTGCCAGCGCGGCATTCAGCGTTTCATCACTGGCCTGGAAACTGATCTGAATATGATCCAGCCCGGCATCGGCGAAGGCGTCGAGCTTGTTCTGCGTCAGACCAATTCCCGAGGTAATCAGGTTGGTATAAAAACCTAAATCCCGTGCCGCCCGGATCAGTTCCGGCAGGTCTTTACGCGTCAGCGGTTCGCCGCCAGAGAAACCGAGCTGTACGCTGCCCATGGCTCGCGCCTGACGAAACACATCGATCCACTGTCCGGTTGTCAGCTCTTTCTCCTGCTGGGCAAAATCCAGCGGATTAGAGCAGTAAGGACATTGCAACGGGCAACGATAGGTTAGCTCCGCCAGCAGCCACAGCGGCGGCTTTATAGCGGGATTATGCTGGGTCACGAAACTGTATCCACTTTTGTTCATAGGCCGATTGCAGAAATTCTTTCACATCCGCGCCCACGCCGCCCGCTTCCGGGAAACGTTCATCCAGCGTGGCGACGATCGTGGCAATGTCTTGCTTACCGTCAACCAGTTCAAGGATCGCGCTAGCGGTTTCGTTCAGCGTGGCCATGCCTTCGGGATACAGCACCACATGGCTGTCCTGCGCGGCTTCCCACTGCATGCGATAACCGCGACGAAAGGTAGGAATGGAGTTGTCGTTCATGATTTATACCAGTCGGGTGGTGTGCCACGCCGCCCTGTCGGTGACGGTGTGATAAGGCGGACGCTTCAGCTCATACGCCATCGTCATGGCATCCAGCATCGTCCATAAAATATCCAGTTTGAACTGCAAAATTTCCAGCATGCGGTTCTGTTTTTCCGGCGTATTGCAGAATTCCAGCGCCAGCGCCAGACCGTGCTCAACATCGCGGTTCGCCTGGCTCAGACGGCTGCGGAAATAAAAATAACCTTCTTCTTTGATCCACGGATAGTGCTGCGGCCAGCTGTCGAGACGTGACTGATGGATTTGCGGGGCGAACAGTTCTGTTAATGAGCTGCATGCCGCTTCCTGCCAGTTAGCGCGACGGGCGAAATTGACGTAAGCATCAACCGCGAAACGCACGCCAGGCAGCACATGCTGCCCGGACAGCAGCGTATCGCGGGACAGCCCCACCGCTTCACCAAGACGCAGCCAGGCTTCAATGCCGCCATCTTCGCCGTTGCTGCCATCATGATCGAGTATACGCTGCACCCATTTACGCCGCGTTGCCGGGTCCGGGCAATTCGCCATAATTGCCGCATCTTTCAGCGGAATACTGGTTTGATAATAGAAGCGATTCGCCACCCACCCCTGAATTTGTTCAGGCGTTGCCTGGCCGTTGTGCATGGCGATGTGGTAAGGGTGATGAATATGGTAATACGCGCCTTTGTCGCGCAGCGCCTGTTCAAAAGCCGCTGGCGACAGCGTTTCAGTAATCTGCATACTTTAGCCCTGAAGATGGATCGCCATTCCGTCCCAGCTCACCTCAATGCCCTGCTGTGTCAGGAACTGACGCTGTGGTGAATGCTCGTTGAGGATCGGATTGGTGTTGTTAATGTGAATAAGAATTTTGCGCCTGGCCGGTAAAGACGCCAGCAGCGCCATCAGGCCCTGCTCTTCTGCCAGCGCTAAATGCCCCATCGCCTTGCCCGTATTTTTACCCACCCCCGTAGTCAGCAGCTCATCATCCTGCCAGACGGTGCCGTCAATCAACAGGCAATCGGCCCGTTTCAGCCAGGGCAAAATCACCGCGTCCGGTTCGCCAAGACCCGGCGCATACAGCAAGGTCTGACCGTTAGCGCGATTTTCAATAAACAGTGCCACGTTGTGGCCTGGCAGCGGACGATCGCGGAACGGTGAATACGGCGGCGCATTGCTTAAAATGGGGATAGCGGTGAATTGCAGGTCGGGACACACATCAACGTTAAAGGGTTCGAGCGGGGCAACAGGCCGATGCTGTAGACCACCGTTCCAGTGCTTCAGCATAGTAAATATCGGGAAACCACGGGTGAGGTCGTCATGCACCTCTGGCGTACACCAGACCTGATGTGGACAGCCCTCGCGCAGGCTGAGCAGGCCGGTCGTGTGATCGATTTGGCTGTCAGTAAGGATAATGCCGCCAATCGCCGTCCCACGCAGCACCCCTTTTTTACTTAATTCTGGGGTATGGCGGATCTGCTGGCTAATATCTGGCGAGGCGTTACACAATACCCAGTCTTTACCGTTATCACTGAGGATAATGGATGATTGCGTACGCGGCGTAGCGTGTATGCTGCCGTTACGTACGCCATGACAGTTAGCGCAGTTGCAGTTCCACTGAGGAAATCCGCCACCGGCGGCCGATCCGAGGACTTTAATAAACATGAAGGAAAACCAGACGTTGAAACAAAATGCCCGCACGGATGGCGGGCTGAAACATTAGCGGTTGGAGATATACAGAGTAACTTCCAGACCTAAACGTAAATCAACAAAAGTTGGCTTTTTCCACATAATCCTTTTCCTCATAAATGAATGGGCAGATAAATAACTGCCAGAAACAATTGCAGTAGAAGATTAAACGCGATCTCTATCACAATTCAGCCGACAGATGGTGCGCCAATCGCGCGACGAGATCAACCGACAAGACGTAAGAAAATTGTTATCAATGCCAGGTCAAATGTAAAACTCGTTGCCAGTTTCCCCACGCCAGCTTTTCTGACAATGCCTGATCATAGCCCGCGTCGCGCAATGCGTCGAACAGCCGGGGTAATCCGCTGACATCGCCTAACGCATCGGGCGTTGAGATACCGTCAAAATCGGAGCCAAACGCCACATGATCGGCGCCCATTGTCGTCAGTAAATGATCACAATGTTTAACAATTTCTGCCAATGACGTATCGCTGGTACGTTTGCCGTCCGCACGTAAAAAGGCATTACCGAAATTGATACCCACTAAACCGTCGCTGGCCCGAATCGCCGCTAGCTGTGCGTCGGTGAGATTACGTGGCTGGGCACAGAGCGCGTGAGCGTTGGAATGGCTGGCGACCAACGGCGCTGAAGAGAGCCGGGCCGTATCCCAAAAGGCTTTTTCGTTCATATGCGACACGTCAACCATCATCTTCAGCGCGTTGACCTGCTGAATAAAAGCTTTGCCTGCTGCGGTCAGACCGGGACCGGTATCCGGCGAGGCAGGAAAATTGCCGCTCACGCCGGTGCCAAACCGGTTAGGCAGATTCCAGAACGGCCCAACGCTACGTACGCCCGCATGGTAAAAAGCGGCAAGCGCCTCGCCTTCTGCGTCCAGCGCATCCGCACCCTCAATGTGCGCGACCAGTGCCAACACACCTTGCTCGCGGCATGCCGCAATTTCCGCCGTGCTGCGGCAGATTTTTGCCCGACCGGCAGAGGCATCAGCGATCTGCTGCAAAATATCCAGCTGCTGCCACATAATCTCCAGCGGCTGATACGGGTGATCAGCGTAGTGCGGCGTCATGCTGGCAATGTAATGTTGCGGCGGGACAAAAATAGCGAACAGGCCGCCGGCAAAGCCTCCCTGTTGCATACGGGGGAAATCCAGATGACCACGCTCAATACCGTTAAAGAAGGCAGCGGCTGGCGCGTCGCGGTGATGAAGCCAAAGATTGAGAAGCAGGTCATTATGACCGTCGAAAGTCAGCATAAGTGTCGTGTGGCGTGGTAAATCATTGCACCATGCTACGCGTGCGCTGTCGTTTCGCCAAACCACAGCGCACACGGTGTTTAATCCGTTTATTATTTCGCTGACGCGCTGTTCTGTGCCACGGTCAGTCCGCGATAAAAGGTCGGTTTCACATCCAGTGATTTCTGAATCAGACCATATTTATGATAGAAGTCAGCGGTTTGCTGCTGCTGTTGCTGGGTGGCGTCATCAATACTTTGCCAGTGCGACTGACGGCGCGAAAACGCTTTTTCCGCAGCGGCGGCAGGAAAACCGATAATTTTCGCCAGCGTTTGTGAATAGTCCTTTACGTGACTGTTGGCCCAGCGATCGGCGGCAGCCAGGCGATTGATATAATCCTGTAACGCCGCGCGTTTTTCGTTATCGGCTAACGCGGCATCGGTTGCTGCCAGGAAACTGTTACCGGTTGCCAGGCCCTGGCCATTAACCAATATACGCCCGCTTTGTGTCACTTCTGCCAGCGCGGTGTAAGGGTCCCAGGTTGCCCAGGCATCAACCGAATGGCTGTCTAATGCAATACGCGCATCCGAGGGCGTTAAGAAGCGCCATTTGACGTCTTTATCGCTGACACCCGCCTGCTCCAGCGCTTTCAGCGCCAGGAAATGACCAATCGATCCGCGTCCGGTGGCGATACGCTTACCTTTCAGTTCCGCCGCGTTTTTAATCGCTGAATCGGTACGCACCAGCAATGCCGTGCCTGTCGGCACCGATTTGCTCACCGCCACGGCTTTTACCTGCGCGCCTGCGGCCAGCGAAAACAGCAGCGGCGCATCGCCAATAATGCCCGCATCCACCGCGCCTGCATTCAGTGCTTCGGCCAGCGGCGCGGCAGCCGGAAACTCGGACCATTCGATGTTATAAGAGAGATTTTGCAGCTGATTTGCTGCTTCCATCTCGGCATGCATATTCCCTTTTTGATCGGCAATGCGCAGCGTGACTGCCTGCGCCGAGGTGATGCCTGCTAACAGTAAACTGAGGGCAATTAGTTGATTTTTCATCATTGATTCTCATCGCGCAAAAGAGCTTCAGCCTAAACTGCAACACGAATTTCAGCGATGCCGATTCCTCATGACGTTTGCCATTTTCGGTATAAGCGGTTGTCACGTTTGCATCATCGGTTATTAGTTTTGCAGACGCTTCATCAGCGAAATAGCGTTCGGAATGCTACACATCAAAAAGAGAGCAATATGTTGCACCAGCCCGCAGGAAAGTATCACCGCAACCGGTTATCGTCCTGCCCGATCGTCAGTTAATTCAGACACCGTGCTGGCTTTCCACCAACGTCACTGGGTCAGATGCGTGCTGGAGTTTGTGAAGCGGTAGCAGAAGTGTGGCAACGGAAGCGCGCGGGAGAACGGGCGTGGGACCTGATAATGACACATCGTGCGTCTCACGCTTACCTGACTGATTTCCACCGCTGCTCAGAGGAGGAATCAGCTGCGTCCAGGTATGAGGGCGCAGGATTCGTGGCTGCCGTGAGCATCATCATGTGCAAACGGCACCCACGGGCGCGAGGCAACGCCGAAGATGCGCGTGGCGCGCGTTTACGCTTTCAGATATTTATAAATTACGGCCAAATCCTGCTCACCGTAGCCTGCATCAACGGCCTGTTGCCAGACATCGGCAATATTTTCCAGTGCCGGCAGCTTGCTGTCGGCTGCATCCAGCGCCAGGCGCGCGTCTTTCAACGCCCATACCAGATGCATCTGTGGGGTGTAATCGTCACTGGCAATCATGCCAAGTTTCATTTTGGCGTAAGGCGCTGCCAGCGGACCACCGTCCAGCACGTTCCACATATCGTCGGTAGAGAAACCAAACTGCTCAGCAAGACGGGTACTTTCCGCCAGGCTCTGCATCAAACCAATCAACCAGCTATTGATCACTAATTTCATGCGCGAGCCAGCCCCCGCTTCGCCCAGCCATTGCGTACCTTTACCGATCGCCGAAAATACCGTTTCGGCAGCGGCAGCACGCGTTTGATCGCCGCTGGCCATCACCAGAATTTGCGCATTTTCAGCCGGAGCTTTGGTGCCGGAAACCGGCGCATCAATAAAAATGATGTCCTCACGCGCGTTGGCAAAGAAAGCGATCAGCGCATCGGTTTTTTCTACGCCAATAGTGCCCATTTGACACAGCACTGCGCCCTGCTTTAAGGCATCTTTTACCTGATGCAATACGGTTTCAGTGGTTGCACCGTCGGATAACATAACGATGACGACGTCGGCCTGTTTTACCGCCTCTGTTGCCTGGTCGGTGAGTTTCAGCCCGGCTTCAACTAAATCTTTCCCACGGGCGCGAGTGCGGTTCCAGCCGTGGACAGTAAAGCCTTTTTTTAGCAGGTTAGCGGCAAATGCGTGGCCCATTGCGCCTAATCCTAATACCGCAACTTCAGGTTTTTGACTCATGCTGATTCCCTTTTAAGATGGATTTAACGAACCTGCGCAATGGCAGTTTCACGATAAACTGAGACGGAATAAAACGTGCAGCAGGATCACTGCGAAAAGCAAAACATTCAGCCTGGCGACATTCGGTTAAAAAATCCAGCCTAAATACGTAACCGCATCGAACACTTTCTGCTGCGGGTTTTCGCATAACAGCGCGTTATCATTTACGCTTTTCAAACAGCCGACAAAACCTTTAACATATGCACACAATGTTCCGGTTGGTTCATTCCTCCCTTTTTGTAGGTTCTTAATAATGAAAATAACGTTGCTTCGTCAGGCGCACCTTCCGCTGTTGATGCTGCCAGCAGTGTTTCCTTTGCCGCTGTTAGCTGCAGATGACAGCAGTAATACCATGGTGGTGAGCGCCGCACCGGTTAGTTCAGGGCTTTCTGAACTGGATACGCCTGCCGCAGTTAGCGTAGTGACCGGCGAAGATATGCGTCAGGCCGCGCCGCGCGTTAATTTGTCAGAAAATTTAACCAGCGTGCCGGGCTTACAGATTCAAAACCGGCAAAACTATGCGCAAGATTTACAACTGTCGGTACGTGGTTTTGGTTCGCGCTCCACCTATGGCGTGCGCGGTTTGCGTATTTATGTCGATGGCATTCCCGCTACCATGCCCGATGGACAGGGGCAAACCTCGAATATCGACATTGGCTCGATCGATCACGTCGAAGTGCTACGCGGGCCGTTTTCGGCGCTGTACGGCAACGCGTCAGGTGGGGTGATCAACGTCGATACCCAAACCGGTCAGCAACCCACCACCGTTGAAGCCGGGACCTGGTACGGCAGCTACGGCAGCTGGCGCAACAGCGTTAAAGTTAGCGGTGCAACGGGCGACGGGACCCACGCTGGCGACGTCAATTACACCGTGTCGGCCTCCCGCTTTACCACGCATGGCTATCGCGATCACAGCGCCGCACAGAAGAATCTGGGTAACGCCAAACTGGGTGTGCGGCTGGATGACGTCAGCACGCTGACGCTACTGTTTAACAGTGTCCATATTGATGCGCAGGATCCGGGCGGTTTAACAGCGGATCAGTGGCGCGCTAACCCGCGTCAGGTCGTGAGCAATGTGTCACTCTATAACACGCGCAAAACCGTTGATCAGACCCAGGGTGGCCTGCACTATCAGCGTCAGATGGGCGAGAACGATGATCTCAGCGTGATGATGTATGCAGGCATACGTGAAACCACGCAGTACCAGTCAATTCCAGCCAGCGTGCAAAGCAGTGCGTCACATCCTGGCGGAGTCATTTCGCTGACGCGTCATTATCAGGGCATTGATACGCGCTGGACGCACCGCGATGCGCTGTTCTCAATTCCGGTGACGCTGACCGGCGGCCTCGACTATGAAACCATGACCGAATACCGTAAAGGCTTTGAGAATTTCACCGTCAGCAACGGGGTGTATGATTACGGAACGAAGGGCAATTTGCGTCGCAATGAGCGCAATTTGATGTGGAATCTCGATCCGTATCTGCAAACCACCTGGCAACTCACCAATAAGCTGTCGCTGGATGCGGGCGTGCGTTTCAGTACCGTCAATTTCGATTCTAACGATCATTACATTACCGCCGGAAATGGCGATGACAGCGGCGATACGCGCTACCATAAATGGCTGCCAGCGGCCTCACTGAAATATGCGTTCGACAATAGCTGGAATGCCTATCTTTCCGCCGGTCGCGGTTTTGAAACGCCAACCATCAATGAGCTGTCTTATCGCTCAGATGGTCAATCGGGTTTGAACCTGCGCCTGAAACCCGCCACCAGCGACACCATTGAGTTGGGCACCAAAAAACGCATTGGCAATGGTTTGATCACCGCGTCGGTTTTCCAGACCGATACGCAGGATGAAATCGTGGCTGATACCAGTAGCGGCGGACGCACCACGTATAAAAATGCCGGAGAGACGCGTCGTCGTGGGCTGGAGTTAGGGCTGGATCAGCAATTCGCTTACGACTGGCATTTAAAAATGGCTTATACGCTGCTTGATGCGCGCTATCGGACCAATGCTTGTGGCGATGACAGCTGTGATGGCAATCGCATTCCGGGCATCGCACGCAATATGGCGTATGCCGGGCTGGAGTATGCGCCGGAACAAGGCTTCTATGCAGGTACCGAGATGCGTTATATGAGCAATATTGCCGCCGATGATGAGAATGATGTGAAGGCTCCGTCTTACACGCTCACCGCATTGAATAGCGGTTATAAATGGCTGGTGCAAAACTGGACGCTGGATCTGTTTGGCCGCGTCGATAACCTGTTTGACCGCGATTACGTCGGTTCGGTCATCGTGAACGAAAGCAACGGACGCTATTTTGAACCTGCGCCGGGCCGCAATTACAGCGTTGGCCTGAATGTAAGTTACGCGTTTCAGTAAACGTGTCTCGCGGTAAAGGCTGAGGCGAGGCGCGTTCCAGTACTGGCTGGTTACTTTGTTCACGTCCAGGGTATCAGCCCCCCTTCTGCGTAGCAGGTGACAAAAAGGACGTTTGGCTTGCGTGCTTTACCCGTCAGCAGCGCGGTAACAGGTTATTGTGTTACCTGCGTGCCCAATAAAAGGCCCTGAAACAGAGACGTTTATTGCGGCTACCGCGCTTTTTTCTGTGTCTCAATCCGAACAACGCTTACATTACAGACCCTTTACCAGCGCTACGATCGCTTCGGTGCTACCCGTTTCACCCAGGCGGGGGAAAATCAGTTTTACGCTATTGTTATGCGTATCACTATTCAAATCGGTCATAGCGTCAGTCGCCAGCGTGACGTTGTAACCTAACTCATAAGCCTGACGCGCCGTGGATTCCACACCAATACTGGTTGCAATACCGCAAATCACCACTTGCGTAATGCCGCGCTTTTGTAGCTCGTCGTGCAACGGCGTGTTATTAAACGCACCCCAGCTATGTTTGGTAATCGTGATATCCTCTTGCTGTGGCGTCATTTCTGCTACCAGCGTTGCCCAGTCAGCAGGCAGTTCACCACTGTGACGCGCCTGTTCATTACGGCCTGGCGCCCCTCCCGCCACATTTACCAATACTACCGGTAAGCCTTTGGCATGAAACGCGTCTTTAAGCTGTGCGCACAACGTGATTACCGGTTGCGGTTTATGCACAACCGGTAATGCGACAATACCCTGCTGCAGATCGATAATAAGCAGCGCGGTGTTTGCATCAAGGGTGGTTACAGCCATGTTGAGTCCTCTCAGGATTAGTCGTCAGCGAGACGTTGTAGTAAAGGAATAGCGTTGAGCAATTGCTGTTGTTCATCGCAGGAAAATTGCGTGTCGATAGTTTGCACCAGCCAGTCATCACGACGTGCCCGATTGGCGCTAATTAAATCTAAACAGGCTTGCGTGGCCGTGTAGCGTGTCTTACGCCCGTCATGGGCGTCTGGTTTTCCCTGCACCATGCCGGCATCCTGCAAACGGGCGACGGTTGCGCCCATCGACTGCGTTCGAACGCCTTCTGATCGCGCCAGTTCGGTAATGGTCATCGCGCCGTCACGCACCAGATAGCCGAGTACTGAAACCTGCGACCAGGTCAGATCTCCCGGCGGAGCGGATTCACGCAAACGACGACCCAGCCTGCCAATCACACTGCGTAATTCTGCTGCGGATGCGTTCAAATCGCTCATTAGCCTGCTCCTTACCACGAAGGCGTTACTCTACAAACAGGAAGGCAGACTGTGTAGTTTACCTTCGTATCAAATTGTAATGTCAGGTACGCGCCAGATAATGGATCAGGCTATGGAAACGCAAGGGCGTTTTTAACGGATTGTGGTAGCTGTGCGCGACGTCGGCGGCAAACTGTATGGCTTCGCCGACCTGCAGTCGCCGCCAGATCCCGTCCAGACTCAGTAATAACTCTCCCTCCAGCACAACCACTTGCTCTATAACGCCCGCTTCATGTGCTGATGAATCACTTTGCGCGCCGGGTGCTAATTCGACAGCTAAAAAATCGAAGCGCAGTTTCGCGTCATAGGGCAACAGTGGACGCACACTCATCTGCGCATTCGGTTGGTTAAATGCCACCGTTTCGCCAGGCTGCAACCTGCTGTCATGGATAAAAAACGAGAAAGGAACATTAAAGCCAGTCGCGATTTTCCATAATGTCGCCACTGTTGGGCTGGATTCGCCGCGCTCGATTTGGCCCAGCATCGCTTTGCTTACGCCGGTACGTTGCGCGGCTAACGTCAGGCTCCAGCCGTTGGCCTGTCTGAGTTGCTTCAACGCTTCACTAAGATGGTGGTGCAGATATTCCATAGTTCCTCCTGCTTGCTGACTAGCAGTGTATCACTTGTGCGTTATAGCGCATCATGCGACCATGTGCGCTATAACGCACAACGGGATATTTAACATGCTCATCGCTATTCCTTGCCCTCGCTTTACCTTACCGATGCTGGTCTCCGGTTTTGTCGCTGTGCTGGTAGGTTACAGCAGCACCGGCGCGATTATTTATCAGGTCGCGCAAGCGGCGGGAGCCAGCCCAGTCCAGGTTGGTGGCTGGCTGTCGATGATCGGCATTGCGATGGGCATAGGATCGCTTGGGCTTTCCCTGTTCTACCGCATGCCCATTCTTGCCGCCTGGTCAACGCCCGGCGCTGCACTGCTCGCCACCAGCTTTCACGGCATTTCCATCAACGAAGCGGTGGGCGTTTTTGTTTTTACTAACGCGTTAATCGTGCTAAGCGGCATAACCGGTTTGTTCGCCAGGCTGATGAACGCTATTCCGTCCTCGTTAGCGGCGGCGATGCTGGCCGGTATTTTATTGCGTTTTGGTCTGCAAACGTTTGCCGATCTACAAAGCAATTTCACGCTGTGCGGCAGTATGTGTCTTGCCTGGCTGCTGGCCCGCCGCTGGCTGGCGCGCTATGCCATTCTGGTGACATTGGTCGCCGGCGTGGCTGTCGCGATGGCCCAGGGTGGGATCCATTTTCCGCCGCATCCCGTTGGCTTTACTTTGCCGGACGCGGTAATGCCGCACTTTACCTTAACGACTTTGATCGGCATCGGCTTACCCTATTTTCTGGTGACGATGGCTTCGCAAAATGCGCCTGGCATCGCTACGTTGCAGGCGCATGGCTATGCACCGTCCGTGTCATCGTTGATGAGCTGGACCGGTTTGATCGCTTTGGTATTGTCGCCGTTTGGCGGTTTTTCTGTCTGCGTCGCCGCGATTACCGCAGCGATTTGCATGGGCGAAGATGTGGACCCCGATCCGCGCCGCCGCTGGGTAGCGTCTGCCATTGCGGGCGTGTTCTATCTTATCGCGGGCTTCTCCGGCGCACTGATTGGCGTATTGTTTAGCGCCCTGCCAGCGGTGTTGATTCAGGCACTGGCTGGTCTTGCGCTGCTGGCAACGCTCGGAGGCAGTCTGCAACGCGCCCTGGCACATCCTGCTGAGCGTGACAGCGCACTTATCACCTTCCTGATCACCGCGTCGGGCGTAGCGCTGCTCGGCATCGGTTCTGCCTTCTGGGGATTAGTGGGAGGCCTGATCGTTCATCTGCTGCTGGTAAGAAAGTCAGCCTGACCGCTTTACGCGCTGCTGTTTTTACGGCAGCGCGCGAAAAACCCACCCATTTATCCCCTTTTTCCACCGTTTGACTGGCCCTTGTTCCACGTAAAATTACCGTAATAGCCGATAACTCACGATTTTCTGCCTCAGACAACGACCGATAAGGTCCCAACAGGTGGCAAAAACTTTTCTGCGTAGCGGTAATCTCGACGCGGTGCTGGCTTTAGGTGAAAACGGCCAACCGGTCTATGCCTCTGCCCTGCAAATTCGCGAAACCCTGCGGCTGCGCCGCCAAAACGCACTGGCAAACTGCCTTGCCATTCCACAGGCCAACGAGCGTGGTGACCGCCTTGACTGGTATTCGCCCTTTTCCGGCAAGGTAAAATCCTGGCTGGGTGCCAGTGAGCACGAACGTCGTCAGGCGCTGCAACAGCTTACCGTTTATCAACAGGATATGAACGATCTGAGCGCACGCGCGCGCGAAGCTGAGAATCCGGCGATGCGCTTGTTTGGTGCCTTGCTGAGCAAAACCCTGCAATTTCCTGATCAGCAATATGTTTACCTGGTGGATGGCAAACCGGTCATTACCTTTTGGGGCTTTGTCGACGCACAGGCACGTAGCCGCGAAGATGCCCTTTCCTGCCTGCGCGACAGCATTGAAGCGTCGTTACCAAAAATACGGATTGAACCGCCGTCAGCAGAACCGGTGATTAAGAGCGAACCTGTGCCCGTTGAACCGGTTGCCGCCGAGCCGGTTATCGCTGAACCCGTTCGCGTTGAACAAGCCATCTCGCGTCGTTCAACCTTCCGTCCAGGGTACGTGATCCTACCCGTTGCAGTGGCTACAGCTATTGTCACGGCTGTTTTACTGTATACCTCGCCCTCGCCTGCGCCCGTCACACCGGCTAAGTCTGTGACACAATCGCCGATCAAATCTCCGCCGATCGTCGCTTCAGCAGAAAAACTGGCCGCTACGCTGCCACAAAAAACAGCAACAGTAGCCGCTGCTGTATCAGTTGCGCCATCAGCTACCCTCGCTAGTGTGATTACGCCACCTGTCCCGACGGTATCTACCCAAAGCAGCGAACTGGTGATAAGCAGCGATGATGTACGAACCGGCGCGGTAAAAGTGGTTGATGGCAACTGGCGCGTAGTTATGCAAAATTCCCTGCCGGGCGGCGCTTCCCCCGTGTTGCATTATGCCTTCAATAACGGTAAAGGCAGCGCCATCGTTACGTTAGGCAATAATGTGCGCTGTGAAGCGGACGAGGTCAGTGCCGCGATGGTCAGCAGCGGACAAATGGTGATCCGCAGCCGTTATACCGCTAAGTGCAGTGACGGCTCGCGCTATCGTATGCCGCGATTGATATGTAAACCCGGCCTGGAGGCAGCGGTATGCGAAGCCCGGTTCAGTGGTGACAAAGCCTTTCCAATGACGATTAAGCGTGAGAATAAATAACCATGCTGGCTCCCCTGATCGATGACAAACAAAAAATCACGCTGATTCAAGACAGCGGCGTACAGTTCCTTGACTTTGGTCTGCAATTTTCGGCGACCCAGGCGCGCCGCCAGTTTGTGCGCCAGACGGCAAACGGTCCGCTGCTGCGCCTTAACCTGGACGGTAACAACGGCAAATTCCGGCTCTATCCCAAAGACGGAGGCGCCCCGGAAGTCGTGCGCCCTGAATCTGACATTGCGCTGGCCGATTCGCTGGCACTGCTGTCTGCCTGCTGGTTGCCGTTGCCAATACTGCGTTGTGCCAGCGGACGCCGCTTTATTGGCGGGCCAGAAAACTGGGCGCGCATGCGCCTGGTGGCGCTGGATACCCCCGACGCGGCAGGCAATACCCATCGCGTGAGCCTGGCGTTTGACACCCGCTGCGTGGCAGAGGAAGAAGGTGGCGAACAACTTGGCCTGTCCCCCGCTGATGCGCAAAACGGCGTAACCTTTGCGCTGGCGTGGCACAACTATGAGCTGGGTGAATTTCTCGATCATACCTGGGTTGATGGCTGGCTGCGTGAAGCGTTTACCGAGCGTGTTCAGGATCGCCGCGAGCAGGCAATTAATCAGGCGCTGCGCGAATTTGAATATCAGGCGCACTATCTTAATCTGCTGGAAGTGCTCGGTGAGCAGCTGAATCTCACTGATATTCATATTCAGGCCGCCACGCTGCAAACCCCGGCGGTGAATGTCGACATCATTCTCGACGTCGGTAATTCCCATACCTGTGGCATTCTGGTGGAAGATCATCCCGAAGAGACTAACGGCCTGAAACAGACCTATGAGCTGCAACTGCGCGATCTCACGCAGCCACATCGGGTCTATAACGGGCTATTCGACAGCCGCCTGGAGTTCGCCGAGGCGCGTTTCGGTAAAGCTAACTTTTCGCTGGAAAGCGGACGTGAATCGGCCTTTATGTGGCCCTCGTTGACCCGCGTTGGTCGTGAAGCCAGCCGCATGGCGCTGCAACGCGCCGGGCTGGAAGGCAGCACCGGATTATCCAGTCCGCGCCGTTACTTATGGGATGAAGCGCGCTATCAGCCAGGCTGGCGCTTCAATCAGCAGAATGGTCAAGGCGAGCCGCTGGCCTGCGCTGCCCCTTTTACGCTGTTGCTTAATGATGAAGGCCAGCCGCTGCATACGCTGCCTGTTGATCAGCGCCTGCCGGTTTTTTCTGCTCATTACAGTCGCAGTTCGCTGATGACTTTTATGCTGTGTGAGCTGTTGGCACAGGCAATGATGCAAATGAACAGTGCCGCACAGCGGCAACGCATGCCGCAAAGTCACGCGCCGCGTCAACTGCGGCACGTCATTCTTACGCTGCCGTCGGCGATGCCAAAACCAGAACGTGAGATATTCCGTCGCCGGATGCAGGAAGCCATTGCGCTGGTGTGGAAGGCTGAAGGCTGGCATCCCGCCGACGAAGCCTTTTCGCCACAAAGCCAGGCGCAAAGCCGCAAACCGGTGCCAGACGTACAAATGGAGTGGGATGAAGCCACCTGTGGGCAAATGGTTTGGCTGTTTAACGAAACTCAGGTCAACTTCGCCGGTCGCGCCGGGGATTTTTTCAGCAGCATGGCGCGTCCGGACTGCCCACGCGAAACCGATGAGCGGCCGGGCAAAAGCCTGCGCATCGCCTCCATCGACATTGGCGGCGGCACCACTGATTTAGCGATAACCCAATATCGTCTTGATGACGGCCAGGGCAATAATGTCAAAATCACCCCACGTCTGCTGTTCCGTGAAGGGTTTAAAGTGGCCGGCGACGACATTCTACTGGATGTGATCCAGCTATGGGTTTTACCTGCCTTACAGCAAAGCCTGCAAAAGGCAGGATTGACGCTGGCAGAGCCGCTGATAACGAAGTTATTTGGCCATGACAGTCGCATGGATGGACAAGCGACGCTGCGCCAGCAAGCCACGTTGCAGCTGTTCATTCCACTGGCACAGGCGGTTTTGGAACGCTACGAAAACTGGGACCCGCTGGAGAGCCACGCCGAGATTAACGCGTTGTTCGGTGAACTGGTGGGACAGCGGCCTGGCGATGCGGTACTGGCGTTTATAAATGGTGAGATTCAGCGTGAATTAGGCGGCAACAGCCGCTTCGATCTGCTCGATGTGCCGCTGGTGGTCAGCATGACGCAGCTACATGCAGAGTTTATGCAGCACCGCATGGCGATCATTCCCGCGCTGCGTTCAATGTGTGAAGTGGTTTCACTTTATCAGTGCGATGTGCTGCTGCTCACCGGACGTCCATCACGTTTCCCTGGCATTCAGGCACTGGTGCGTCACCTGCAACCGTTGCCGGGCAGCCGAATTTTGTCGCTGGAAGGCTATCATACCAGTGACTGGTATCCGTTTAACAAACATGGCCGCATTGACAACCCTAAATCCACCGCCGCCGTCGGCGCAATGCTCTGCCTGCTGGCGCTGGATTTACGCCTCAGCAGCTTCTGGTTCCGCGCGGGTGACTTTGAGCCTTACTCAACGATTCGCTACCTTGGGATGCTCGACGAAAACCAGGCGCTGAGCGATGAAAATCTCTGTTACAGCGAGATTGACCTTGATGACAACAGTTTTGTGCTGGATCGCAAAAGCAGTTTCCGCATTCGCGGCAATGTCTGCCTTGGTTTCCGCCAACTGGACAATGACCGCTGGCCAGCATCGCCGCTGTATAGCCTGACGCTGAACGACGCCGCGCTTGCCCGTAAGGTTGCTGGTGAAAGCGTGTTGCGCGTGAAGCTTACGGTCAAAGCAGGCGCGGATGCGCAAGGCCCGGAAAACCTGATATTGAGTGATGCGCAACTTGACGACGGCACACGCGTGCCGCTCGACCATTTGAGCCTGAAATTAAATACCCTCTCGGCCACTGGCAACGCCAATGCGCAATACTGGATTGATAGCGGGAGCGTATGTAAATCATGA
Organism: Mixta mediterraneensis; assembly: GCF_030283135.1. NCBI lineage: Bacteria > Pseudomonadati > Pseudomonadota > Gammaproteobacteria > Enterobacterales > Erwiniaceae > Mixta > Mixta mediterraneensis. Next base: position 25,205 of record NZ_JASUAZ010000027.1, read on the forward strand.
AATCGGTAAAACCGCGCCAGCCACAAACGCTGGCAAAACGTCTTAGCCTGTTACAGGACGCGCTGAACGCCAGCCTTGACTGGATTGATAACAGCCGCCAGCATTCACCACGTCTGGCGCTGGAAGCTGAAACGCTGACGCTGCAACTACGCCAGGCGCGCGTGCAAACGGAAACGCTGGCCCAGCAAATAGCGCGACCGGTTACGCTGGCCCTGTTTGGGCAATCACAGGCAGGAAAAGCCTGGCTGCTACGTGAAATGGTTGCCGACGCGCAAGGCCAGTTAATGACTCGCCTGAACGATAAATCGCTGAACTATTTTCAGCATATCAATCCCGATAACCTCGATTTTGCCATTGCGACCCGTTTTAGCCACCAGCGTGAGCCGCTGTCTGGCGAATGGCCAGTGGAATTAGCTCTGCTGAGCGAAGCGGAAATTTTGCGTCTGGTCATCACCTGCGGCGGCGGTATTGCACAGCCGGATATTCCTCAGATCGACAGCGAACTACGCCGTTTGCAGCGTCATCGCCTGACCACGCCGCTGGCAGGATCAGAGACCGACGCGTTAGTCAGCTTATGGTCGTGGTGCCGTCGTCATCACTTGTATGATGCATTGCTCGATCGCCATTTTTGGCCGCAGGCGATTGAACTGGCTCCCTGGCTCAGCGTTGACGATCGCGTGCAGCTATTTTCGCTGCTGTGGCCTGCCGAACCGGCATTAAATGAAGTGCTGCGCGACCTGCTGCATTTGCGTCATCAGCTGCGTAACAGCAACCGCGTGCTGGTGCCGCTGAGCGTATTGACCGATACCGCCTTTTTGCCTGCCGAACAGCTGATCGTACCGGCCAGCGAGCAAGACCAGCAACGGCAAATCGAAGTTTGTCCACTGAACGGAAATCGCATCGCCAAACCGCAAAGCGTGGCGCTGGGCCTGCTGGCGTTATTAACGCTGGAAGTGTCGATTCCGCTAAGTTCAACGCCGCGTACCGCGCTGTACGATGACGCCGACATGCTCGAACTGCCTGCGCCAGGTCTGCCAGCAGACCAGACAATTCGGGAAGAGCGTCTGCGCCTGCAACAGCAGGATCCGCTGCGAGCGCGGCTACTGGAACACAAACGCGCCCTGCTGCCCGGCTTTTACGCTGCGCGTCAGGCTATCGATCTGTTACTGGTTTGCACCGCTGCCAGCCAGCGCCAGGATGCCAGCCTTGCCAGCCAGACGCTGCGTGCATGGCTGCGTTACCAGCCTGTGCATAAAAACGGTGAAAAGCCCCGGCTGATCTGGGCGATCACCCCTTACGATGCACGCCATCAGCAGATCAATGTAGATGAAGCGGTACAGCGTCAGATTGGTCAGCCGGGACAGCACTGGGGTTCAATGCTGGCGCTGGATCGCGCAGGGGTTGATCGTATGGCCGCCTGGTTACAGGACGAGATGCAGCCGGAGGCGCGGCGCGATCGACTTGTCGCCCAACTGGCTCAGGTTCAGCATGCCGTAGTTGAGCGCCGCTTGCAGCCGTGGACGGAAGCCGAAGCCAGCCCGGAACAGGCGGCACGCAAACAGACTATCGCGGATACCCTGCTGAAGTGTTTGCAGCACCGCACCGGTTTGCACGGTGAGCTGCTGGAATGCCTGCAACCCCCGCGTGAGGCGTTACGTCAGCTCTGGCTGAATCAAACCGCCGTACCCGCCAGCAGCAGTCTCCCGGCGGCAGAAACGCAGTTTGGCATTGGGTTTGAGTTTGATCTGTTTAGCAGCACTGAAACAGCGCAAGCGCCGGTACAGCAAAGTCAAACGGGTCAGAGTGGTCAGCAATTTCCGCAGCAGGTATTCCGTTTATGGCTCGATCACTTGCGCCAGCTGCCCGAAAACCGCAGCTTACTGACGCTGCTGAATATCGATAAAGCTACAATGGAATGGTTGGTTGAAGAGTTGATCACCGCCAGTTTCCGCACCGATATGACGCAAAAATTGCAGCAGGCGCTGCATGAATCCGATTCGCATGCGGTGACGCATGGATCGCGCGCCGATCGGCAGGTAACGCGGGCAATGACGGTACTGGGCGATTTTGTCGCCTGGCTGGGTTTCTTGCAGCGCCCGGAGCCGGAGCGTCCACCAAGCCGCGTCAATCGCGGTCAACCTATTTTCTCGCGCCCCCCCGCGCCAAGCGTAAGCTTTGGTGCCGGGCAACGCCTGACCAGACTTGCTGCCGCGCCCGCTAATCATACGGCTTATTATATCTATGACTGGTTAGTCGGACTCAATACGGTGATTATCGAAAATAACGGCTACACCGGCGGCAGCGATTTACCCGCTGCTGCGCGTGAAGCGCTGATTGCTTTGCTGAAGCCGCTGCGCAGCTAATGTATTACCAGGCGCAGCTCTCCTTTTAGCGACTGCGCCGCTTCTTCTAACAGCGCCAATACCGGTACAAGCGCATCACGCTGCTTATCAATGTGGTGTAAGTGTATTTCCGCAGGCAGTGCCATTCCACCGGTCAGCCAGTCCCATAGCGCATCAAGGTTATTGCCAAACGGAAACGGGCAATGGCTTTGCTGTGCCAGCTGATGATAAAACGCATCGCGATCGGCTAACTGGCAAAAATCAAAGGTCAGAATCAGCATGCTTACGGCACCTGTTTAAAGCTGCGATAGTGATCGGTTGAGAGATAAACCAGGCCATCGGAAGAGTAGACCAGACGATCCGCTTCGCGATGACCGCAGCGATAATTTACGTCAGCCTCATACCACTGACGGTTTTTGCGTTGCGGCAGTCGCTTCTCGCGGTTTGAAAACCGATCGCCGCCTATGGCTTTACCCGGCAAGACTTGGCACAGATCCCCTTTAGCCGGGTTCCAGCCACGTTGCCGCGCTTCATTTTTAGTCAGGTAATAATCGGGCAATTGCTGATTTTGCAAAATATAACGGGCCACAAGGCGCGCATCGGTCAGCGAAGTAATGTCGCCAGCAGCAGGCGCCAGTGATGAGTTCAGATAAGGTTTAAGACCAGTCCAGCAGGCGGCAAGGACAAAAAAGAGTCCAATCCAGAGTTTTTTTGACATGATGACATCCGTGACGACAGGATGCTGATAATAACAGTTTTCATGCGCAGAAACAGCGCGGGCCAGTCAAGCTGGCCCCAGCGGCGTTAAGCAGCGTGTGAATGCGTATTTGCGCTATGACGACGCCATGTCCCCGGCGCAACACCATATTGCCGTTTAAAGCTGCGGTTAAACGATTGCTGTGAATCGAAGCCTAACGAAATCGCCACGTTAAGGATCGGTTCATTGGTGCTGGTCAAACGATCAGCGGACTTTTTCAGCTTTTTCACGCGAATATATTCACCCAGCGGATAGCCGGTGTGTTCTTTGAACATCCGCTGCAAATGCCACTTCGAATAGCCTGCACGCTCAGAAACGGTATCCAGATCCAGACGTGCTTCGATGTTGTTATCAATCCAGTCGATTAGATCATGAATAAAGGCGTCGCTCATCATTCCAGTCTCTCCCGTCGCGGTGACAAATAGTATTAGTATCAATTGCAGTTACACTTAAAGGGTGAGTGACTATGCCATTTAATGCAAGTTTTATTGGTACATTAAATGCCGCACAGCTTGTAGGGTTTTTTATCGCCTGCTGACGAGTAAGGCAGGCAAAAAAGCAGTGACGCAGTGAAGTGAATAACCGGGAGAGTCATCTTCAGATTGCTCTCGATTCAGCGGGGATCAGAAATGAAAAAAAGCCGCATCAGCGGCCTTTTTTGCAGCAATCATCCGCCTCGTCAAGTACAGGTACGGCGGTGCAATTGCTGGTGTCACGTTTTTTAAGCTCATTGAGCGCATCGGCGACAGTACGTTTAGCTAATACATTCAGCGAAGCCTGTTCAGCCTCATCTGCAATGGATTTAAAATACCAGCAGAGATTGGCGCTAACCAGACAACGCGGCGTAACATCAGGGCGGGAAGCCCAGATTTTTTTATCTTCGATGACGGAGATATAGATGTCACGAAGCGTGATTTCTGCGGCCGGACGGCCCAGATGAATCGATCCGGTGCGTCCCAGCGTTGAGACAATAATGCCGTCGCGGGTTAAAGGGACCATCAATTTCCTGATAAAACTGGGATTCGCTTCAAGCCCATAAGCCAGAATCGCGCTGGTTGAGCGTTTTCCCGTTTGCTCCGCCATCGCTACGCTCAGAACCATCTGCAAAGCTGTCGGGAAGCGGTAATCAAGCATTTATTTATCCTGAGTTGCGGTGCATCTTGTTGTTTTATCGCCGCTTAAGAGAACAATGAATAAGCAATAAATATAACAAACACTGTTGCTTTTTAGAAGCAAGGCGACAGTGACAAGGCACGTTTTCCCCAAAGCCTACGGCACGATAGCACAAGGTGCTTAGCCGGCTAACCGCCAGATTATTCTGCTATTAGCTGAAAGCGGCCGAAGGCGTGGGAAGTTTTTGTTTTAAAAAAATCACCAGCAGCACATTAATAATTGCCAGCACGCAAAGCAACCCTAACGTAGCGGGTGCGCCCATAGTTTCAAACACATATCCACCCACCAGCGGCGTCAGTGCCTGTCCGATGAGGGCCGGACGCGCCATTCGTCCTACCACAATGGCATAGACCTCCGGTTTGACCATCGCCAGCGGTAAAGTTCCACGTACGATGGCACGTAAACCGTTTCCGGCTCCGTAAAGCACCATGCTGAGCAGCGCCAGCTGTGGGAAAAAAACCAGCAGTAACAAGCCCGTTGCCACCAGTCCAACGGAGAAAAAAGTGGTCCAGATGGGATGCCCTCGCTTAAAGGCAATATCAACCAGCCGTGAAGCGACTTGACAAGGACCCAGTATGGCGCTTAACGCCAGCGCTGAGGTTAAGCTATGGCCGCTGGCTTGCAACAGGCTAATGAGTTGCACCGAGATCGCCGTCATAATCACCGATGCCAGGGTAAAAATGGCGCACAACAGCCAAAACAGCATCGGTGCGATGTCGGCATCATTCTGCAATAAGGATTGAGGTTTTATAGTGGGAACCGGTTTACTCTGCGGTAACGCATAGCAGTACGCCGGTAAAACGCAGAGCACAAGCATGGCTGCAAGCGCAAAGCAAGTGCCGCGCCAGTCCAGCCAGTGAATTAATAGTGCCGTGCCGGGCCAGACCAGGGTGGTACAGAACCCTGAAATCAGCGTAATACCCGTAATTGCTGAACGTGCCTGGCTGCCATAACGCGCGCCGAGCGTGGCAAAAAGCGCGTCATATAACCCCATCGCCATGCCCGTTCCGATAATCACCCATGCGCCTAAAAATAATGCCAGCGTGTGGCTTAGCCCCATAAGGACCAGTCCCAGCGCCATCACTGCCCCGCTTGATGCCAGTAACAGGCGCCCACCGGTTTTGGCGATAATGCGCCCACTGAGCGGAGCCAGCAATCCAGACACTAAAATACCCGTCGATAACGCACCGTAAACCCATTGCTGCGACCATCCGGTTTCGGCAACGATGGGATCTGCCATCACCGCCATTAAATAGAACGATCCACCCCAGGAGAGAATTTGCACGAAACCCAGCGTGATAATAGCGGCAGCGCCAGGTTTGTTCTTTTGATTCACGTTTGTAATCCATTAGCTAACAAAGCATTTTTATAACACGTTCTGAGACAAGGAAAAACTTTGCCAGCCGTGAGGCCACCCTTTTGTTCTGCTTTGCAAAACCGCGGGCCTGATTTTGGTTGATCACTAAAAGTATGTTGTAACTATAACCACGTTTGCGCCTCTGTTTTTCTTCTGCCACATTATGGATGTTGTAATTAAGGAGAAAAATTATGTCGCGTTACGATTTAGTGGCTGATTTACACCAGTGCATAAACGATTTAGAACGGGCGCTCGCTTCCTTAAGGCAGATGACTGAATCCCAACCGCTGCTGATTGCGCGCGTGTTTAGCTTGCCGCCAGTTGAAAAAGGCCGCGAACATGACGCCATCACCCAGATAGCCGTTGAGCAACATCTCGGTGAAACGGCGCGTGAAATGGCGCTGAACCATTACTGCCGCCTGTTTATGCAGCATCAGTCTGAAAAGCTCAGCACCAAAGCGGCAGTACGTTTGCCTGGCGCGATTTGCATTGAATGTGACGACGCAAGGCAACAGCAAATCACGCTGCAAATCGATGAGATTAATCAATTAAAAGCCCAGCTGGAGAAACTAATCACCGTGGATTCGGGCTTACCCAGTGAAGCGCGCTTTGAATTTGTCCATCAGCACTTACGTGGCCTAATCACGCTAAACGCTTACCGTACCATTACTTTGCTACAGGCACCGGACAGCCTGCGTTTTGGCTGGGCTAACAAACACATCATCAAAAATGTGACGCGCGAAGAGATCATGGCAAAACTGGAGAAAAGCCTGAAGGCTGGACGCTCGCAAGCGCCCTGGTCACGTGAGCAGTGGGCGCAGAAAGTGCAGGAAGAGTTAGAAAGTGTGCGGGCACTGCCTGCATCGGCACGTTTGAAAATTAAGCGCCCCGTAAAAGTACAGCCGATTGCCCGCGTCTGGCGCGCCGATGAAAAAAAGCAAACGCAGCTTGCCTGCCCTTCGCCGATTTTGGTGTTATGTCGTGACCGTACCCAGGTTCCGCTGCTGGGCGAACTGCTTAATTATGACGCCGATAACATCACTTATCGCCATAAACCTGCCGCTGAACCGCTTTATTTGCTGATTCCGCGCCTGCATCTTTGGGTCGATTCGCCGGTGTAGCACAGCAAAAAGGCCAGCTAATATAAGCTGGCCTCGTTGTGACGAATGACTTATTGCTTCATGCTGCCGACCATCTCTTCAGGACGGACCCATTCGTCAAACTGCTCCTCGGTCAGATAACCCAGTTTCAGCGCCGAACCTTTTAGCGTCAGCCCCTCTTTATGGGCCTTTTTGGCAATTTCCGCCGCTTTGTCGTAACCGATATGGGTGTTCAAAGCCGTAACCAGCATCAGTGATTCATTCAGTAACTGCTCGATACGTTCGCGCACAGGTTCAATACCGACTGCACAATGGTGATTAAAGCTGTCCATACCATCTGCCAGCAGGCGTATCGATTGCAGGAAGTTATGGATCACCATCGGACGGAACACATTTAGTTCAAAGTTACCTGAAGCTCCTCCCATATTAATCGCCACGTCGTTGCCCATCACCTGGCAGCACAACATGGTCATGGCTTCACACTGTGTTGGATTGACCTTGCCCGGCATGATGGAGCTACCCGGCTCGTTTTCCGGGATCGCAATTTCGCCGATGCCGCAACGCGGGCCTGAAGATAACCAGCGCACGTCGTTGGCGATTTTCATTAAGGATGCGGCCAGCCCCTTCAATGCACCGTGTGCATGGACTAAGGCATCACAGGTTGCCAGCGCTTCGAATTTATTTGGCGCGGTGACAAAGGGCTGTTGGGTTAATTCGGCCAGGGCTTTTGCTACGCGAACCGCATATTCAGGATGGGTATTTAAACCGGTGCCAACTGCGGTGCCGCCCAGCGCCAGCTCGGCTACGTGCGGAATACTGTGTTCGATGTGCTTAAGGTTGTGCTCCAGCATTGCCACCCAGCCGGAAATTTCCTGACCCAGCGTCAACGGTGTCGCGTCTTGTAGATGGGTTCGGCCGATTTTCACGATGTCTTTAAAGGCTTCTGACTTCTCGCTCAGGGTCTTCTTCAGGACATGAATCTGCGGTATCAGCTGTTCGCGCAGAGCAATAACCGCAGCCACGTGCATGGCGGTTGGGAATACATCATTCGAACTTTGGCTTTTATTTACATCATCGTTCGGATGCACTAAGCGCGACATGCCGCGTTCGCCGCCAAGAATTTCACTGGCGCGATTTGCCAGCACTTCATTCATGTTCATGTTGGTCTGCGTACCGGAACCGGTCTGCCAGATGGCCAACGGGAACTCTTCGCTGTGTTTATCAGCAAGGACTTCGTCCGCTGCGTTAACGATCGCGTCTGCCCGCTCGGCCGGGAGTAAACCTAAATCACGGTTAACGCTGGCAGCAGCGCGTTTAGTCAATGCCAGCGCATGTACCAGCGCTGTCGGCATTTTTTCAGTAGAAATACGAAAATGTTCCAGCGAGCGCTGTGTTTGCGCGCCCCATAACTTATCTGCCGGTACATCGATGGGCCCCATTGAATCTTTTTCAATGCGATTGGCTGCCATGACTACTTCTCCTTTAGCACAGGTTTTGGGATTGAAACGCCCGACGAATTCATCTGGGCGGGCGAGATTTTTACATACAATAATTTAACATTATGCAAGCCTGCCATCCTTATTGCACTTGATATGTATTTTCATTAATACTTTCTGCTTTAATAAGCACATTAACTTCCCGTGAATAAGGGCAAATAATGTATAAACTGAACAATTCGCTGCAAAATTATGCATGGGGCAGCAAAACGGCCTTAACGGAGCTGTATGGCATTGCCAACCCCAAAGGTTTACCGATGGCCGAGATGTGGATGGGCGCGCATCCTAAAAGTCCTTCAACCCTGGACGACCAGGGTAAAACCCGCTCTTTACACGATATAATTGCGGCTAATCCTGCTTCCGTCCTTGGTGCCGCCGTTGCGCAACGCTTTGGTGAATTGCCTTTCTTATTCAAAGTATTGTGTGCAGATCAGCCGCTCTCTATTCAGGTTCATCCCAGCAAAAGCGCAGCCGAAGAGGGTTATTCACGGGAAAACGCCGCGTCAATTCCGCTCAACGCTGCCGAACGCAATTATAAAGATGCTAATCACAAGCCCGAGCTGGTGTATGCGTTAACCCCTTTTCAGGCGATGAACGGTTTTCGTACCTGTTCGGAGATCGTTTCCTTACTGGAGCCGGTTGCCGGGGCGCATCCGCAAATTGCCCACTTTCTGCAACATCCTGATCAGGATAATTTGGCGAAACTGTTCCTCACGCTGCTGTCGCTGAAAGATGAAGCCAAATCACTGGCGCTCGGCGTATTGAAATCGGCCCTGAACACGAATAAAGGTGAACCGTGGCAGACGGTCAAAAACATTGCAGCCAGTTATCCTGACGACAGCGGTTTGTTTTCCCCTTTGCTGCTTAACGTGATTACGTTGCAGCCAGGCGAAGCGATGTTCCTGTTTGCCGAAACGCCGCATGCCTACTTAAAAGGCGTAGCGCTGGAAGTGATGGCCAATTCGGATAACGTATTGCGTGCCGGTTTAACGCCTAAATACATCGATATTCCTGAACTGACGGCGAACGTTAAATTTGTCGAGAAACCGGCGGATCAGTTACTGACGCAGCCCGAACAACAGGGTAATGAGCTGCGCTTCCCCATTCCGGTTGATGATTTTGCTTTCGCTATTCATACCCTGAATGCTGAGCCGCAATCGGTGAGCCAGGAAAGCGCTGCCCTGCTGTTTTGCATTGAAGGCCAGGCGATTATTGCCAGAGGCTCACAGCAGTTAACGCTGCGTCCGGGTGAGTCATGCTTTGTTGCTGCGAATGAGGCCCCGATTACCGTCGCCGGAACGGGCCGTCTGGCACGCGTGTTCAACGACTTACCGTGATGCGGCTGACGTTCTCGCGCGTAACTGCTATTATTTCAATCTATTAGCTAAAAAACACCTGCGGGTGTTTTTTCTTCACTCGCCGGATACGATAAGCGGCGTAGGCGGACTCAAGGATAAGGACGACTCAGTAATGAAAAAGACTAACGTTGCCGTGGGTGTAATTGTAGCCTTGGGCGTAATCTGGGCTGGCGCAGCCTGGTTCACCGGCAAGCAACTGGAAACGCACATGGATCAGCTGGTGCAAAACGCCAATACCCAGCTGAACGCTTACGCACCAAACAGCCGACTGAAGATTAGCTATCAGGATTATCAACGCGGCGTGTTTAGCAGCCAGACAAAACTGGTGATCCAGGCAACCTCGCAGACGGAAGATAATTCGCTGTTGAAGCCCGGCCAAAGTATCGTCTTTAATGAAAAGATCAGCCACGGCCCTTTTCCGTTTGCCCAGCTGAAGCATGGCAATCTGATCCCCAGCATGGCGTCAGTTCATACCGAACTGGCGAATACCAATGCGGTGAAGAAACTGTTTGAACTGACCAATAATCACTCGCTGATCAATGCTGAAACGCGCATTGGCTACAGCGGTGCAACCGATACCGCGCTGAAAGTTTTACCGATCGATTATCAAAATGTGCAAAGCGGAGAACGTGCGGCTACCAATGGCGGCGTGCTGAACGTCAGCATTGACAGCAAAGGCGATAGCGTGTCGCTGGACAGTGATATTGGCAGCGTGGCATTGACCAGCAAAAATGAAATGGGCCAGCCGGTCTTGTTCACGCTGAATAACTTAAACGTCAGCGGCAAAACTCATCTCAGCCCTGAAGGCGTGCGTATCGGTGATCAAGCGATTGACGTCGAAAAAGTCAACGCAAGCATCAATGGTCAGGACGCCCTGACCCTGCTGAAGCTGAAAGGCACCTCCTCCTTTGATAATCATTCCGGCAAAATTGGCGGCAATATCGATTATCACGTCGCTAGCGTTCAGTTGCAGCAACAGGATTTCGGCCAGGCGACATTAAAGATGAAGCTGTCACAGTTTGATGCGCAGGCGGTGAAAACCTTCTCCGATAATTACAACGCGCAGTTGCAGGATCTGCTAAATCAACAGGGGCTGGCGGACGATCCTATCCGCTACCAGGCTGGCGTTCATACTATTTTGCTGAACAACTTACCTACCTTGCTGAAAGGCTCGCCTTCCATCAGCATTGCGCCGCTGAGCTGGAAAAATGATAAAGGCGAAAGCACATTTAATCTGACCGCTAACTTTAACGATCCGGCTACCGTGAGCGGTGAACCACAAAGTCTGAGCACAATGATTGATCGGATTCTGAAAACGCTGGATGGCAAATTAATTATTAATATGCCGATGGCGACTGAAACGATGCGCCATGTTGGTTTGGCAGAAGGTTATCAGGCTGAAGATGCACAAAAACTGGCTGACCAGCAGGTTAAAGGCCTGGCGGCAATGGGCCAGATGTTCCGTCTGACCCAGCAGCAAGACGATAATATTGTTACCACGCTGCAATACGCCAGGGGCCAGGTGAACATGAATGGCAATAAGATGACGCTTGAGCAATTTATGTCACGCTATATGCTGGGTATGCCAACCAGTGATGGGATGCCGCAATAGCGTTTTCGGTTTACCTCCCGCTACAGGTAAACAGTGCCAAAAGCGAACAGTGCCGACCCCGCCATAGGTCGGCATTTTTATTCAATACGCTAAAGTGAAACGATAAAACATCGCAACCCCTGTTTAAGCGCCCGCGTTCGGGCAATGTTTTCTCCCCTGAGCGATCACACCGGGCAAGGTGTCTGCCTTTTACAGCGCGATCTTGCAGCAAACTTTCTTAAAGGCGCGGTTAAGCCACCATTCAACCGGTCAGCGGCGAACGCTCACGCCTAAATATGACGTTGTCACTTAAAGCGACCATGTTTGATTTTATCGAAACAGTGGCTCGCCACGGCAGCAGGTAAATGCAACTGGAAAATGGCATGTCGCGTCAACGCGCGGTTATCCGATTGTAAACCGGGTAAGCGTCCAGACAGAAGCGGCGTCTTTTTCCGCACAATTAAGCAACATCTGAAACGGTTGTTGCGCAAACCACTGGCACAGTTGCGTACGTTGTTTTTATACTACTCTGCACTCCCCGCCAACGCATACCGACAACTAAGCGAGTGCACCATGATTGATTCAAAGATCCCCCTCACTGATATTCATCGTCATCTTGACGGCAACATTCGTGCACAAACTATTCTCGATTTAGGCCGCCAGTTTAATTTTACCCTGCCTGCTGACACCTTAGATTTGCTGCGCCCACACGTACAGGTCACACAAAGCCAGCCGGACCTGGTCAGCTTTTTACAAAAACTGGACTGGGGCGTAAAAGTCTTAGGTGATCTGAATGCCTGCCGACGTGTCGCCATGGAAAATGTTGAAGATGCCGCGCGCGCCGGTATCCACTATGCTGAACTGCGTTTCTCTCCTGGCTACATGGCGATGCACCACAATCTGCCCATTGCCGGTGTCGTTGAGGCGGTCATTGATGGCATCAAAGCTGGCTGTCAGCAGTACGATATTGAGGTGCGTTTGATTGGCATTATGAGCCGCACCTTTGGTGAAGAAGCTTGCCTGAATGAACTTGATGGCTTGCTGGCGCATCGCGACCATATCACAGCGGTAGATTTAGCAGGCGACGAGGCTGGTTTTCCTGGCAGCGAATTTCTCAGCCACTTTAACCGGGCACGTGATGCGGGTTTCCGCGTCACGGTGCATGCCGGAGAAGCCGCTGGTCCGGAAAGTATCTGGCAAGCCATTCGCGAACTGGGCGCTGAGCGCATCGGCCATGGCGTCAAGGCGATGGAAGATCGCGCACTAATGGATTTCCTTGCCGGGCACCGCATTGGCATTGAATCCTGTCTGACCTCCAATATCCAGACCAGCACCGTGCCATCACTGGCGCAGCATCCACTGAAAACCTTCCTTGAGCATGGCATCCTGGCCACCATTAACACCGACGACCCGGCGGTTCAGGGCATTGAGCTGGGGTATGAATATGAGCATGCCGCGCCAGCTGCGGGGCTGAGTCAGGCGCAAATGCGTCAGGCACAGGAGAATGGCTTAACCATCGCCTTTTTGAGCGAGGATGAAAAAGCCGCGATCAGGGCAAAAGTGCAGTAATGGCAGGTAAAAAAACGGGCCATTCAGGCCCGTTTGCTTAAGCTTGTTATTTCAGCGACATTGTCTGGCGCTTTTCAGCTGATTGCAGGCCGAGCTCGATCAGCTCCATTACCTGAATCGCCTCTTCCGCTGTCACCGGATTGCTGCCCCGTCCGTTAATCGCGTCACGTACTGCCGCGTAGTAAGCCGGATAATTGCCTGGCTGCGTCATCAGGGTTTTTTCCGTCATGCTGTCACCTTCAGCCAGCGTCAGCGTGCCGTCGCGCATGTCATATCCCCAGTCTTCTTTTGGCGGAAAATCGCCTGCTTTCAGCCGATCTTCCTGCGGATCAAGGCCGTATTTCACATAGCTACCTGCGGTGCCATGTACCACATAACGGGGAGATTCTGCGGCCGCCAGCATGCTGCCGTGCAGCACCACACGGCGCTGCGGGTAGGTCAGCGTGGCATGGAAGTAATCGGTAGTTTGCGCACCTGGGCGCATTTCAGCCAGATCCACATTGATAGCAACCGGCGAACCAAACAGCTGTAATGTTTGATCCAGTAAATGCGGGCCTAAATCGTACCAGATACCGCTGCCTGCGCCTTTCATTTCACGCCAGCGCTGACGAACCTCCAGGCGGAAACGGTCATAATGCGATTCCAGATAGCGCACTTCGCCCAGCGTGCCATCCGACAGCAGCTGTTTTAGCGTCAGAAAATCGCTATCCCAGCGGCGATTATGAAATACAGAAAGCAGTAACCCTTTTGCTTTCGCCAGCGCATCCAGCTCGCGTGCTTGTGACAACGTCACGGTAAACGGCTTATCAACCACCACATGTTTACCGGCATTAAGCGCTGCCTTCGCCAACGGAAAATGGGTGTCATTAGGGGTGGGGATCACTATCAGTTGCAGCGTAGGATCGTCCAGTAGCGCCTGAGGATCAGTCGCAACCTGGACGGATGGCCAGTCGGCGTGAACTTTGCTGGCGTCACTGCTGGAAATCGCCGCCAGCTCGACGTCAGGGGTACCCGCAATCAGCGGTGCATGGAACGTTTTACTGGCAAAGCCATAACCTATCAGACCAACACGAAGTTTATCGCTCATCTTTATTCCTCTTGTTCGCTAATCCGATTGATTTAAGACCATTAACCCGGCCAGAACAAGGTGGAATTTCCCTAAAAATCAGGAGATAGCACGTCGTGTCGCTGGCCAGGCCGTTTGCGCCGCCAGACTGTCAGGTACATCCAGATTGCGTCGACGGAAATCACTGGGGCTGATGCCAACCCGTTTACGGAATACGCGTGAGAAATAGAGTTGATCGTCGTAACCCACTTCACGTCCGATGGTGGCAATCGGTTCCTGCGTGGTTTGCAGCAGCAGTTTGGCACGGATAACGCGTTGATCTTCACGCCAGCGCAGCAAATTGACACCCATTTGTTCGCGAAACAGATGCGCCAGGCGCGATGGCGACAGACAAACATGACGGGCCACATCCTCAATTTTCACTTCGCTGGCTAAATGGTTTGTGACGTACTGGCAAGCTTCAATCACCCGCGGATCACGCACCTGCTGGTGGCTACGCGGATCTTCTTCCACTGCCCGTAATAACAGGCGTTCAAGCAAATTCATCGCCAGCTCTTCGGCAAAGCGCCGCCCCGATGTGTGCGTTTGTTCAATGCTGGCAAACAGGCGATCAAATTCACCGCGTAACGATTCCGGTAGCTGCAGCCGCCCGACGCCCTCTTTCTCATCCTGCCATTGCAGCCAGTCATTCCAGTAAGCGCGCGGGCGAAAATAGACCCAGCGGTGAAACCATTGCGGGCTTTCCGGTGAACGGCCATAATAATGCGCCGTTTTTGGCTGAAACAACAGCATCTCACCCGGCTCACAATCGAACGCCCTTTCGCCATCAAATACCCGCCCTTTTCCTTTGATGGTCAGATTCAGAATGTAGCCTTTCATGCCGTGCGGACGATCGATAAAGAAATCCAGCGGGCCTTCAGCAGTAATGGGCGTTAACCCCGCCACCAGCCAGGCATTAAACGCGTAACCCGGCAACAGGGGATTGTGTTGTTCCGCAGCTAATTCACGGTGATACATAATATCCTCACTCTGTCGATGTTTGATCAAACGCGGACGCCGACGTCCGCGTGGTTACTGCGACTTAATCAGGCTTTATGCTTTTGTTTGTAGCGGTCAAAAATTACCGCTGCTAACAGTATCAAACCGCGCACGACATACTGTGAGAATGGCGAGATATTCAATAAATTCATCGCATTTTCAACGGTGCCGAGAATCAAAACGCCAGCAACGACATAGGAGATTTTGCCAATGCCGCCCTTTAATGACACGCCGCCTAATACGCAGGCGGAGATGACGACCAGCTCATAGCCCAGCGAGGTCATTGGCTGTCCACTGGTCATACGCGACGCCAGTATGATACCCGCCGCCGCCGAGACTAACCCGGACAGGATAAAGATGATAATGCGGGTACGCACCACCGGCACACCGGCTAATCGCGCAGCTTCTTCATTACCGCCAATCGCTAACGTGTTGCGGCCAAACGTGGTTTTATTCAGCAGGAAACCAAAAATCGCCATGGTGGCGATGGTGAGCCAGATCGGCGCCGGCACCCCCAGCCAGTTGGTGAAACCCAACGCAAAGAAACGTTCATCCTCAATGCCCACGGCTTTACCGTCGGAAAAGATATAGGCCAGGCCACGCACGATTTGCATGGTCGCCAGCGTGGTTATCAGCGCATTAATTTTCAGTCGGGCGATAACAAAGCCATTGATAAACCCGGTCAGCATGCCCAGCATCAGGCCTGCCGCCACGCCAATCCACAGGCTTTCGGTCATATTGATCACCACAGCGGTGACCACGCCCGCGCAGGCAATCACTGACGCGACCGACAGGTCAAAATCGCCTGACGCCAGGCAGAACAGCATGCCACAGGCCACCATGCCGGACATGGACATCGCCAGCCCAAGCCCTTTCATATTGATGAACGAACCAAAGTTCGGCACGAAAACTGCACAGGCAACAAACAGCAGCGCAAACACTACCAGCATGCCGAAATTGTCCCAGATGCGACCAAACTGCAGCCCACTGCGTGATGCTGGCGGCGGCGTATTGGATGTCGTGGATGAAGCCATGATTGATCTCCTGTCAGGCCACGGCGGCCGCTTGAGTAGTTTTTGGCATCGCCAGGCTCAGCGTTTGCTGCTCCGTGGCGTCGTCATGCAGTAATTCACCGGCAATCGCCCCTTCTCGCATCACCACGATACGATCGGCAAGGCCCATCACTTCCGGTAAATCACTGGAAGCAAACAGCACGGCAATGCCTCTGTTTGCCAGCTGATAAATCAGGTTATAGATTTCGTGCTTAGCCCCTATATCGATGCCACGCGTCGGCTCGTCGAGCAGGATCACTTTCATCTCTTCCGATAACCAGCGGCCTAAAATGGCCTTTTGCTGATTACCGCCGGAAAGGTTCATGATTAGCTGTTCGGCGCCGGGGGTTTTGATATTCAGGGAACGAATATGGCTGTCAGCATTTTTCGCTTCCCAGCCATTTTTGATCAGGCATCCCGCCGTCAGGTTATGGCGTCGCGCGCTAATATTGATATTGTCACGCACCGAGTGCACCGGAATAATGCCCTCCGCTTTACGATCTTCCGGGCACAGCATGATGCCTGCGCGAATGGCATCAATCGGTTCCCGTAGCGTTAACGGTTTGCCATCCAGCAAAACCTGACCAGCACGCAGTCGTGTCGCGCCAAACAGCCCTTTAAGTAGCTCGCTGCGTCCTGCGCCCACTAAGCCAAACAAGCCAACGATCTCACCCGCATGCACATTCAGGGAGATCGGGGTGCGGACCCCCTTCGCTTCAACGTTGTCCAGCGTCAGGCGCACCGCACCTTTGGCACGCGGTGTATAGCCGTAAATATCCCCCAGATTGCGCCCCACCATCGCCTGCACCAGGTCGTCATGCTCAGTGGTTGCCATATCGGTAAAGGTGCGGACGTAACGGCCATCTTTGAATACCGTGATGGCATCGCTCAGGGCGAAAATTTCTTCCATCCGGTGTGACACATACAGCACCACGCGGCCTTCCGCACGCAGCTGACGGATGACGCGAAACAGATTGTCGATTTCACGTGCCGACAGCGAACTCGTCGGCTCATCAAAGGCGATAATATGGGCATCGCGTGTCAGCGCCTTGGCAATTTCCACCATTTGCCATTGCCCGAGCGACAGATATTTCAGCGGCATATCAGGATCAATATCCATACCGAGCTTTTTAAGCTGCAAACTGGCTTCGTGCCGCAGCAGTTTGCGATTCACCAGGCCGCGCTTGTGCGGAATCTGACCGAGAAAGATGTTCTCCGCCACGCTCATTTCAGGGATCAGATGCAGTTCCTGATAGATAATTGCCACGCCTGCATCAAGCGCATCCGTGGTGTGCTGGAAGTTGACCGGTTGGCCGTTGATACGAATTCCTCCGCCGCTCGGCTGGTAGCTGCCGCTGAGGATCTTTAACAGCGTCGATTTGCCGGCGCCATTTTCTCCCATCAACGCATGCACCTGGCCGCTGTGACAGTCAAACGAGATGTCCTGCAACGCTTTTACGCCGGGAAACGTTTTACTGATGCCATGAAACGACAGAAAGGCTTTATCAGTGTTCATGGAAGCTCCTTATCCTTCCTGTTTCGGCCCGCCGATAGAGCGGCTGCGTGCGTTGACTTCAGTAACTGACTGAAGGACGTTGCTGCGATCACGCGTTCGCCACTTTCATGCGGTCCGAACTATTTTGGCTATACGTCATTAAAGTGCCGTTGTCGCAATGAACATCGGCACGCTCTGCGGGTTTACATCAACCCTTTCTTCGCCAGCTCAGTTTTGAAGTTATCGCGGGTGATCAGCACGACGTCAGTGACTTCGGTGAATTTTGGCGGTTCTTCCCCTTTGCTTACCCAGTTGTAGAGCATCTGGCTGCTCTTATAACCGTGCACATCTGGGCTTGGCAGCAGCGAGCCGTAGAACCCGGTGGCTTTGTCTTTCGACAATTCGCTGATCGCATCCACGCCATTAATACCAATGCCAATCACATCAGCGGCTTTAAAGTTCTGACCTTCAGTCGCACGCACGCCACCCAACACGGTGTTGTCGTTCATGCCGATAACCAGCCAGTGCTTCACCTCGGGATGCTGTACCAGCAGCGAATTACCCGCATCAAACGCGCCTGGGATGTCGTTGGATTTAGTCGGCACCTGATAGATTTGACCTGCCGGGAAGCCCGCCGCTTTGAGCGCTGCCATGGAACCACTGGTGCGACGACGCGCCGTATCCAGCTCATTCGCGGTAATCGCCATAACGCCCGTGGTTTTCACGTCCCAGCCACGTTTTTGCATCTCCTTATACAACTCCTGGCCCTGACGCTCGCCGATTTTCGTGGCGGCCATCATCACTAATGGCACGGTTTCCATCGGCTTACCTTTAGCGGTAACGAACTGATCATCGACAGCAATGACCTTTAAGTCGTAACCGCGCGCCTTCGCCACAATGGCAGAGCCAAGTTTGGGATCGGGCGTACAGATAACGAAACCTTTCGCGCCGTTGGCCGCCAGGCTGTCGATAGCGTTAAGGGTTTTTTCACCATCGGGGACGGCAATTTTGATCACTTCAAAGCCCAGATCCTTGCCCGCTTTATCGGCGAACTTCCACTCGGTCTGAAACCAGGGTTCTTCCGGCTGCTTGACTAAAAAGCCGAGCTTCATGGTCTCGGCGATAGCGGATTGTGACATAACCGCTGCCAGCCCAATGGCTGCGAACGCTTTAGTGAATTTATGCATGATGCTCTCCGGCGCTAGTTGTTTTATCGCTGTTAATAACGAATCGGTGTAAACGTTACCAATCAAATTTCTTTTTTAGGGTCAGATGTAAATCAGTACGTTAGAAAGCACGATAAGCCATGCCTGTTCAAACGCTGCGCTAGTTTTAGCTGGAATGAAGAAGAAAAATGTAGAGCGGTATCACAACTCACAATCACGACAAATTGGTCCATATATTTAGCAAATTTAACCGAGTTGTAACTTTTGCAATGGATCACAAAATCACTGCTGACGGCAGAAAAGTGCATATTCTCAGCCAGCGATGACTAACCCTTCACGCACGCCAATTCCAGGATAGGAGCACTCACACACAACAGGAGATACCCGATGCGCGCCATCACCCTCGGACTGGATTTTGGCAGTGATTCGGTACGTGCGCTGGCGGTGGATTGTCAGAGTGGCAAAGAGCTTGAAAGCGCGGTAGTGAGCTATTCGCGCTGGCAGCAAGGTCTTTACAGCGATCCGCATGCCAACCGCTTTCGTCACCATCCGCAGGATTATATTGACGCTATGGAACAAGCGATGCTCGGCGTGCTAAATGCGCTGAGTGAAGAACAACGCGCCGCCGTCGTCGGGATTGGTGTGGATACCACCGGCTCAACCCCTGCCCCTGTCGATCGTGACGGCAACGTTTTAGCGCTGCGCCCTGAATTTGCCGATAACCCCAACGCGATGTTTGTGCTGTGGAAAGATCACACGGCCATAGAAGAAGCCGAAGAGATCAACCAACTTTGTCGCAGCGGACGCTTCCCGGATTACAGCCGTTATATTGGCGGAATTTACTCCTCTGAATGGTTTTGGGCCAAGATCCTTCATATATCCCGTGAAGATGCGGCAGTACGCGACGCGGCTGTTTCCTGGGTCGAATTGTGCGACTGGGTGCCTGCGCTGCTCAGCGCGACCACCGCCACGGCGCAACTGCGCCGTGGTCGCTGTGCCGCCGGTCATAAAGCGTTATGGCATAGCGACTGGAGTGGCTTACCAGACACAGATTTCCTTAATGCACTTGACCCGTTGCTGACGCAGCAGCTTGATTCGCCCCTATTTAAACAGACCTGGACGGCGGATATTCCGGTTGGCACGCTCAGTGCGGCGTGGGCACAGCGCCTGGGTTTAACGCAACGGGTGACGATTTCTGGCGGCGCGTTTGATTGCCATATGGGCGCAGTCGGCGGCGGTGCCAAACCCTATACCTTAGTGAAAGTCATCGGTACATCCACCTGTGACATCCTGATCGCAGACAGCGAAAAGGTAGGCGATCGCGCAATCAAAGGCATTTGTGGTCAGGTTGACGGCAGCGTGATGCCGGGCGCGATTGGCTGTGAAGCCGGGCAATCTGCCTTCGGCGATATTTACGCCTGGTTTAGTCGCCTGCTTGGCTGGCCGTTAAAGCTGGCAGCAGAACAGCATCCTGAACTGAAACCACAGCTGGCAGACTTGCAAAAAGGGCTGATTAAAAATCTGACCGACGCCTGGGCCACCGATCCGCACCTGGATCACCTGCCCGTGGTGCTGGACTGGTTCAACGGCCGCCGCACGCCTAACGCGAATCAGCGACTGAAAGGGGTGATCGCCGATCTTAATCTTGGCACCGACGCGCCCGCGCTGTTCGGTGGGCTGATCGCTGCCACCGCTTTTGGTGCGCGCGCCATTATGGAGTGTTTCGAGCAGCAGCAGATCCCGGTGGAAAACATCCTGACGCTTGGCGGCATTGCGCGTAAGTCCCCCGCTATCATGCAAGCCTGCTGCGATGTGATGAATCGCCCGTTAGACATCGTCGCCTCTGACGAATGCTGTGCGCTGGGCGCAGCGATTTTTGCCGCCGTCGCCGCCGGTGTTTATGCCAGCGTTCCCGAGGCTCAACGCGTGATGGCCAGCCCGATTGCCGTCACTTTGCAACCCGACCCGGTGCGTGTCGCACGCTATCAGCAACTCTATCAACGCTATCAACAATGGTGCGTGACGGCAGAACCGCATTACGCCCCACGTCCCGCTTCCGCTCAATAATGGAGACATTTTATGGAACAGTTCAACACACACAGCGTGTGGTTTGTGATTGGTACACAACACCTTTACGGAGCGGAAACGTTACGTCAGGTAGAACAGCATGCACAGCAAGTGGTCGAGGGCCTGAATCAGCATGCAGCGTTACCCCTGCGTCTGGAGCTCAGGCCGCTGGTGAAATCACCAGATGAAGCGCTGGCGCTGTGTCGCGACGCGAATCACGACCCCAAATGTGTCGGCATCATTACCTGGTTGCACACTTTTTCTCCCGCCAGGATGTGGATCGGCGGTCTGAGCGTGCTAAACAAACCGCTGTTGCAGTTCCATACGCAGTTCAACGCTGAGATCCCGTGGAACAGTATGGACATGGATTTTATGAACCTGAATCAGACCGCGCACGGCGGCCGCGAATTCGGTTTTATTGGTGCACGCATGGGGCTGCAACACAGCGTAGTAACCGGTCACTGGCAGGATCAACAGAGCCAGCAGCGCATCGGCAACTGGATGCGCGCCGCAATCGCGAAACAGGCCAGCCAGCAACTTAAAGTTGCGCGTTTTGGTGACAATATGCGTGAAGTTGCGGTTACCGAAGGGGATAAAGTCGCGGCACAGATCCAGTTTGGTTATTCAGTTAACGGCTGGGGCGTGGGCGATTTGGTTGAGGTGATCAACAGCGTCAGCGATGGCGATGTTAATGCACTGATTGATGAGTATGAAAGTCAGTATCGCTTTACTGACGTGGCGGCAGTAGGCGGCGAAAAACGGCAAAACGTGCTGGATGCCGCACGGATCGAGCTGGGCCTGAAACGCTTCCTTGAAGCCGAAGATTGCCACGCCTTTACAACCAATTTCCAGACACTGCACGGCATGAAACAACTGCCGGGCCTGGCCGTTCAGCGTTTGATGGGGCAAGGTTATGGGTTTGCTGGCGAAGGCGACTGGAAAACCGCCGCGCTGCTGCGTATTTTCAAAGTGTTAGCGGGCGATCGCCCAGGCGGCACTTCCTTTATGGAGGATTACACCTATCATTTCTCGCCGGGCAACGATTTGGTGCTGGGTTCCCATATGCTGGAAGTCTGTCCTTCCATCGCCATTGAAGAAAAACCGCTGATTGACGTGCAGTTCCTCGGTATCGGCGATAAAGCCGATCCGGCGCGGATGCTTTTCTCAACGCCCGCAGGCCGTGCGATTAACGCCAGCGTGATTGATATGGGCGATCGCTTCCGTTTGCTGGTGAACGTGGTGGATGCCATTGAACAGCCGCAGCCCTTGCCGAAATTACCGGTGGCACGTGCGCTGTGGCGTGCCCAGCCTTCGCTGGCGACCGCATCAGAAGCCTGGATTCTGGCTGGTGGCGCGCATCATACCGTGTTCAGTCAGGCGTTGAGCCTTGATGATATGTATCTGTACGGCGAAATGAACGACATTGAGGTGTTAGTCATTGATGAACATACGCAGCTACCCGCCTTTAAAGATGCGCTGCGCTGGAATGAAGCTTATTACCGGATAACACGTTGACTTATTGTGTAATGATGCACGGATTCGTCAGGTTTAAAAACGGTGCTGTCCCGTCATAAATGATGGGCAGTTTCGTAAAAACGCGGTGAATCCTGACAGGCATCTTTCCGGCCAGCGCACTGTTTTTCAGTAAAAAGATACAGTAAAAAGAGAGGCAGAGAGCAACCTTCTGCCGGGTCGCCAGGGGGAGCGTTTAGGCTCCCCCGCTTGTTAACAGCCGTCAGGCAAGTTTTTAACACGCCCTCAGATGCCATCCCTTCGGTTTAATCAGCGTTTCTTATCTGCAACCTTACCTGCTTTGCCATTTTGCGGGCTTCACGTACCGCTGCCGGGCAATATGAAGCCCAGCCTGCTGAAAGCAGGCTGGGGAGCAAAGGAGGCATGATTTCGTTGATCCGGCAATAGTCTGATAAGACTGAATGAAAAACGCGGCGCTAACGAGCCGCCAGAGATTTACGAACTTAAGCGCTTAACCGGCGCGTTCTGCTGACGATCCCACATCACCGTTAATAAGCGTTGCAGAGCAATAAAAGCAAACAGCAGAATGCCGATGGCGATTTTGGTCCACCACGAACTCAGTGTGCCGTCAAAGTTGATCCAGGTTTGAATTAATCCCTGAATCAATACGCCAAACAGTGTGCCTAATACGGTGCCAACGCCGCCAGACAGCAACGTTCCGCCAATGACAACCGACGCAATGGCGTCCAGCTCCACGCCCAGACCCGCCAGCGCGTAACCCGCCGAGGTATAGATTGAAAAGACTATCCCTGCCAGCGTCGCTAACATAGTGGAGAGCATATAGATTTTGATGGTGGTCGCACGGGTCGAAATCCCCATTAACTGAGCCGAGGTCAGGCTGCCGCCAATGGCATAAACCTGATTACCAAAACGTGTCCGGTGCGCGAGAATAATCCCACCGACAACCACAACCAGCATAATGACGGCCAGCAAACTCAGCCGCCCCCCGCCTGGCACCTTCCAGGCGAGACTGGAAAGCATGCTGTAAAACGGATGATCAATAGGAATAGAATTTTCCGATACCAGATAACTACAACCGCGCAGAAAAAACATACCCGCCAGGGTGATGATAAATGCCGGGATTTTCAGCACATCAATCAGCCAGCCCATCATCGCGCCGAACAGCGCACCCAGCGCCAGGATCAGCGCGAACGCCAGCAGAGGATTCACATGGAGATCGCCAATCACGCGCGCCAGAAACACGCCGGTAAACGCGATCACCGCGCCAACGGATAAATCGATGCCACCAGACAAAATCACAAACGTCATGCCGACAGCAATAATGCCGAGGAAAGCGTTGTCGGTCAGGATATTGCAAATCACTCGCGTTGAAGCGAAGCCGGGAAACTGGCTCAGGCAGAACAGGTAGCCAGCGATAAACACCAGCAAAGTGATCATCAAAGGAAGATGACGTTTAATCATGATGGACGCCTCCGCTTAAACATTGCAATAAAGCGCGGCGATTGCAGTAACAGCACGCACATCACCACCACGGCTTTCACGACCTGATTCAGTTCAGGTTGAAAGCCGGAGAGCAAAATACCGGTATTCATTGACTGAATGATCAACGCGCCAATCAGCGACAGCACTAAATTGAACCGTCCGCCCATCAACGAAGCGCCGCCAATAACCACCGCCAGAATTGCGTCCAGCTCCAGCCACAAACCGGCATTATTGGCATCGGCACCACGAATATCGGCCGCGACAATTAAACCGGCAACCGCAGCACAAATGCCGCTGACCATATAGGTAGTCATCACCACCAGCCAGCCCGTCACGCCCGCGTTTCGTGCGGCACGCAGGTTAATTCCTACCGCTTCGATAAACAGGCCGAGCGCAGTTTTGCGTGTCAGCAGCCATACCAGCAGCGCCACAACCACGGTAATCCATACCGGCACTGGCAACATCCACAACGAACCATTACCAAACCAGCCTAAGCTGTCGCTATTGAAAGTGACAATCTGGCCCTGGGTAATTAACTGCGCAATACCGCGCCCGGCAACCATCAAAATCAGGGTGGCAACAAAGGGTTGAATACGCAAGAGCGCCACCAGCACGCCATTCCATAATCCACATAACAAACCGGTGCCCAGCGTGGCGAGGATAATAAACAGCAAACTGTGACCGGCGACCGTTAAGGTCGCGGCTGTAGCCCCGGCAATCGCCATGACCGCGCCAACGGATAAATCAATACCGCCAGTGGCAATCACCAGTGTCATACCGGTCGCCAGCAACGCCACCGGCGCGGCGCGATTAAGAATATCAATCGGGCTACCAAACAGACGGCCATCCTGCAGGTGCACGGCAAAAAAGTTATTCGCGACCAGACTATCCACCAGCAGGACCAGAATGAGCGCAGCAATTTGTGGCATACCCGGCGGTAGCTTCAGCTTACGCCGGTTCGATTTTTCAGGTGTCATATGGGATTCAAGCATGTTGTGCTCCTCCGTTAGCAATGGCGTTAACAATTGATGCCACCGAAAGCTGCTCCAGCGGGATTTCTGCCACCTGCTTCAGGTCGCGCATGATTAATACGCGGTCGGCATAACTCACCAGCTCTTCGAGTTCAGAGGAGATAACCAGCAGCGCAAGCCCATCCGCGCACAACGATTCGATTAAGCGAATGATTTCAGCATGAGCGCCCACGTCAATGCCGCGCGTGGGTTCGTCGAGGATCAAAAACTGCGGCCTGGTCACCAGCCAGCGCGACAGCAATACCTTTTGCTGGTTGCCACCGGATAACAGTTCAACCGGCTGATCGGCATGTGGCGTACGGATGCCCAGGCTTTTAATAAAGCGCTCGGCAATCGCCTGCTGCTCACGCTTTTTGATCGGTCTCAACCAGCCGCGCTGCGCCTGTAAGGCCAGGATAATATTTTCACGGACCGAAGCCGCGCCGATGATGCCGTCTGTTTTACGATCCTCCGGGCAAAAACCCATGCCCAGTCGCGAGGCTTTGGCGGGCGTGCGAATATGTTGCACTTTGCCTTTCAGCGTGGCCTTACCGCGATCGGCCCGGCGGATACCAAACAAAACTTCAGCGGTTTCTGTACGACCTGAACCTAACAAGCCCGCCAGGCCAACCACTTCACCGGGCCGCACGTGCAAGTTGAACGGCTCAATAGTGCCTTTTTTGCCATAATCTTCGAAAGAAACCACGGGCTGATCGCTGCGCAAGGTACTGCCCTGACGCTGCAAGGCGGTTTCCAGTAATTCCCGACCTAACATCAACTTAATCAGTTCAATCTGTGGCAGCGACGCGGTTTCACGCGTTGCGATAAACTGCCCGTTACGTAACACGGTGATACGATCGGTGATGCGATAAACCTGATCGAGAAAGTGCGTAACAAAAATCAGGCTCATCCCTTTGGCTTTCAGCTGCGCCATCAGGCTAAACAGCAGGTCCACTTCGCTGGCATCAAGGCTGGCGGTGGGCTCATCAAGGATCAATACCTGCGCGGAAAGATCGACAGCGCGGCAAATAGCAATAATTTGCTGCATCGCCACCGAGTAATGACCAAGCGGGCGCGTTACATCCAGCGCGAAGCCGTAATTGCGCATCAGTGCATCGGCATTGCGGACCATACGCTTGCGATCGATTATGCCGAAACGATGGGGTTCGCGCCCAATAGAGAGATTGTCGGCCACCGACATGTTAGGTAACAGGTTCACTTCCTGATAGACAGTACCAATGCCCATCGCCTGCGCATCGGCGGTATTATGTGGCGAGACGGCATGGCCGTTTAAGGTAATGGTGCCAGCATCGCGGGTGTAAACGCCGGTCAGCACTTTGATAAGGGTGGATTTACCCGCACCGTTTTCCCCCAGCAATGCCATAATTTCGCCTTTGCGAATGCTGAAAGAGACATTATCCAGCGCCTTTACGCCAGGAAATTCTTTGCTGACACCGCTGATGGTTAACAGCGAATCTTCATTGTGTGTGGTCATCCGGCTAACTCCGCCTCACGTCACGAAAATCTATGGTCCCCACCATTTTTGCAACACTGATTTTTGATTAATGTTGGCTTGCCTAAATCTATCCGGCGTCACTATGGGCATGGATGCCCGCGCCTCGATGAGTTCCGCACCTGATGGAGCCTTAAAA
>NZ_JASUAZ010000028.1:0-44412 GCF_030283135.1 Mixta mediterraneensis
GCTATCGACTGAAACAGAAACGAAAGGCAGGGATTATCGCGGAAGCTAATCCTGAGTAAAACGGTGGATCAATATTAAACCGTTGGTGGTGATGGTAAGCGGATCACTTTTTACCCGTTGTTGACAGCAATGCCCGAGCAGTGCATCCTGGTGGACGAATCGCTGACGACTGGACGCGAGTCAATCGGATTGACTGTCGGGGCACGACCGCATGACCTTATAAACAATCTGGGAGGGTCCATTGGCTACGCTACGCCCCTGGCGACAGGGGCCGCATTAGCCTGCCCGGATCGCCGCGTATTCTGCATGGTGGGTGATGGCAGTGCGATGTACACCATTCAGTCGTTGTGGACACAAGCTCGGGAGAGCCTGAACGTCACCACGATTATTTTCGCAAACAATAGCTACGCCATTCTTAAAGCTGAGTACGCCAATATGGGAGCCGGCACGCCTGGTGAGCGCGCGCTGTCGATGATCAATATTGGCGACCCCAAAATTGACTGGCTGGCCATGGCTAAAAGCATGGGTGTGCCTGGTGTCGCGGTAGATACTGCGGAAGGTTTCTACCAGGCCATGGTCAACTCGACCCGCGAGCCTGGACCTTGCCTGATTGAAGTCAGACTCTAAACGATTCACATACGAAAGGAGACGCTTATGGCGCTGACCCTGCGTACAAATCTGGCCGATTATCCGGTCACAAAAGCCATGAAAGACGGGCGAGTCACATCCGATCTGGTCGCACTCGACTATTGCGGCCCCAGGCCGGCACATAATGGCTTCAAAGCGATGGTACGAGAGAACCAGTTCGATGCGGGCGAGCTTGCCATTGTGACCTTCTTGCAGGCCAAAGCTTATGGCAAGCCCTACGTGCTGCTACCTGCACCGATTTCAGGTCGCTTCCAGCACCATTGTGCCGGATTCAATAGTGAATTCGGGCACCTCGACCCTAAGGATATTGAAGGCAAAAAGGTGGGCGTACGCACCTATTCCCAGACTACCGCGCTGTGGATTCGCGGCGTGTTGCGCCACGAGTACGGTGTCGATCTTGATAAAGTAACATGGATGACGCTCGGTGATGGTCATCTCGCTGAGTACCATGATCCGGTTAACTGTGTTCGTCTGCCTGCCGGGTCGAATATTCCGCAGATGATGCTTGATGGTCAGTTGGATGCGGCCCTGTTGGGTGAGGACATGCCTAAAGATCCACGCGTACGCACGCTTGTGCCCGATGCGCATAACGCCGCCAAATCCTGGTATAAACGTGAAGGGTTCGTCCCCATCAATCATATGTTTGTCGTGCATCAGAATATTTCGAAGCAACATCCTGAGGCTGTGCGGGAGATCTACCGCATGATTGCTGAAAGTCGTGCGCTTACTGAAGGCGGAGCACCTGAAGTCTTTCCGCCAATGGGCCTGGAGGCCAACCGTCAGTGTCTGCAGACGGCGATTGACTGGGCACTGGATCAGAAAATCATTCCCCGCGCGCTGTCGATTGACGAACTGTTCGACGATGTAACGGGCAGCCTGGGATGAATGCCGCCATCTGGCATATTTTCATCACTATCCAGGCCCCGGACGGAGACTTCCTGCGGAGGTCCCGTCCGGGTTAATGTCATGTCCCAGCACTTAAAAACACTTAACCTTCGTCATTTGCGAATGGTGCAGGCTGTGGGCAGAATGGGCGGAGTGAGCAGCGCTTCACGCGAACTTTTTGCCTCACAGCCCTCTGTCACCCAGGCGCTGGCTAAATTTGAGGCACAGCTTGGTATCCGGATTTTTCAGCGCTGCGCCACGGGATGCTACCCAACGAAAAAAGGTCAGCATTACCTGCTGCGAATTGACTGTTTTCTTAAGATACTGGACGACGCGATAACACATATCCTGCAACCAACCGGGAGGAAAGATCGTAATGTGCAGCAGATTAGTCGACTGCTGACAGGTACACAACTGCGCGCACTCATTGCCATTAGTGACCAGGCTCAGGTGCATGAAAATGCCCGCCTGGGCTTGTCGCTGGCGACGCTCCTGCGTTCCGTTCGCACGCTCGAACGTACTCTTGCTACGCCATTGCTTACACGTTGTGAGGAGGGATTAGTCACAACCCGCTCCGGCAGTTACCTCGCGGATGAATTCAGGCGCGCGGTACGGCAAATTGAGCTCGCGCATGAAGCTATGATCGTCACGCAAGATGCCAGCCCTGAAATCACAGTGGGAATCTTGCCCATGGCAGGATCACAGATACTGGCTGAGACGCTGCAAAAATTCAGGGCTTCTCACCCTTCCGTCAGGGTAAGGCTTATATCAGGCGAATATCACAAACTATTCTCAGACTTATTCAGCAACCGAATCGATATGATATTCGGAACGTTGCGTATGGATGATGAGACGGGGTATGTCAGCCGGGAAATTCTGTTTCGCGACAGCTACTGTTTAGTGACGAGGCCAGACCATCCCTTAACCCGCTATAAGAAAATTGTGCCTGCTGAACTGGCCCATTTTCCATGGGTGGGATCGCCTTCGGGTACGCCAGAGCGCACCCGAATCGATGCGCTCTTCAATGGCTCACAGACGCGCCCGGACTTTTACCTCGAAACCACATCGCAGACGTTAAGTCGGGAATTACTGCTGAGTTCTGACATGATGACTTTAATGTCACGATCCGCAGCCCAGGATGATATTAACCACGGTATTCTGAGTGCCCTTCACTGTTCTTTCCTGGACGATGTTCAGCTCAAAGGCGTGCTGACCCGCTGTGACTGGCTGCCGCCGCCTGTACATCGTGCTTTCCTTCAGGAATTGCGCACAGTGACTGCACGGCGACATCCCGTGCAGCCTATGGGAATAAGGGTGCGGCCCAAAGATCCTCTCCTCACGTAACCAGTCGTTTTGCTGCCGCTCTGGCCACCGACATGTCTGCCACTGCTGAAAAAGGTAGCTTTTGCCTGATGCTGCCTAAGTCAATGTAGATTTGCTGCTGATAATCAATATCGCTCTCAGTCAGCGACAGGTCACTGGAATAGGGGCGTTGCTCCTGGATGAAGTTCCAGACTGCCTGAGCCGACGCTTCGTTGAACTTTTTCGCGGCGCGCCGGCGTGCTTCAAAGAAGGCGTCATGCGCGGCTGGCGACATCAGATAGTTGTAGAGCGCGCCATACGCAGCCATCACGGCAACCATTCCCTCGTGTTTGTCTCTCAGAGCTGCATCGGAGGCATAGGCAGTCTGAAACGTGTATTTTGGCAGCGACTGCCACATATTACCTTCGCTGATTACTGTGAGGCCGTCCCTGTTATTCAGATGAGAAATACTTGCACAGCAGGCATCGGCCTCGCCTTTTACTACCGCCTGATAACATGCATTATTGCTCCCCTTATTGACGAAGTTCACCTGTGAGGCGTCAATACCCTTTTCTTTCAAGAGCTCCAGCATCAGCACATGTAACAGCCCCATCGGCGGGCCGACCGCGACTGTTTTGCCGTTAAGGTGGTGAAGCGTAGTGATGTTGTTATTTTTCGTATAAACCGTCAGCGCACTTTTTTTCATACCTGCACCAACAATGCTGACCCTGGCTCCCTGCGCGATCTGCGTCAGCAGCCCGTTATAACCCGATGTCATGCAGAGATCCGCAGCGCCTTGGGTAATGGCTTCGAAGGGACCGGCTGTGCCATGTGCTTCAACGATCTGCACATCAGCATCGAATTGCTTAAAATATTCCTGCTGATTCATCAAGGCGGTTAGCGTGGCATTCTCCAGCCCTGGATTTACTGCAATCCTGATCCGGGTAGCCGCAGCGCGTGCGATGAAAGGTGGTACAGTTCCAGCTAAAGTAAAACCGAGCCCGAGAAGCGCAGAGTTACGCAGAAACTGGCGGCGCTGGCGGTTAATCGTTTGAGCCATCGGCAATCTTCCCCTTTAGTTATCGCTGCGTTATTAACTTGCTGAGATATAACGTCAATTTTTAAGGCTATTACCCAGCGACCAAAGAAGCCAATTCAAAAACGCCCCATAGAGATTGAATTTCTTACCAGCGGATGATTGCCAAACCAGTACCCGGATGCAAAACGAAAAAAGGACTCCGTTTGAGTAACGGAGTCCGGCAATATCACATTTGCGGCTTGCGTTAAAAATTTCGCTACACTAAACCCGTCGCGTAATAAAGACCGATAATGAAAAATGCGCCGAGGATTTTAAACAATGTAATGCCGAGGATGGGCTTATAGGCCTGACGGTGCGTCAGTCCGGTTACGGCGAGCAGGGTGATTATCGCCCCGTTGTGCGGCAGCGTATCCATTCCCCCCGCCGCCATAGACGCGACGCGGTGCATCACTTCCAGCGGGATCCCCGCCGCATGGGCAGACTCAATAAAACGATCGGCCATTGCCGCCAGCGCAATACTCATTCCGCCCGAAGAAGAACCCGTGATCCCGGAGAGAATATTGATAGTGAGGGCCTGATTAATGAGCGGATTCGGAATAGCTTTTAGCGCATCAGCGACCTGTACGAACTCCGGCAGCGCGGCGATAACGCCACCAAAACAATATTCAGATGCGGTATTTAACGAGGCAAGCATTGCCCCACCGACCGCCACCTTGCTGCCATCCGCCAGCTTGCCTTTCAAACTGCGCCAGGCGAACAAAAAGATCGTGACAATGCCGCACAACAGCGCCGCCATCACGGCCCAGATAGCGACCATCTTTTTCACATCGCTCTCCAGCGGTGCTTTCAGTCCCGGAAGGTCAATCAGGAAATGTCCACCGTAGCTTTGCGGAATCAGCCAGGTAAAAATCAGGTTGGCAACGCCCACCACAATCAGCGGTAGCAGCGCGATAAAGGGATGCGGCAAATTCAGGTCTGTCGGGGTTTCCGGCTCATTCACCAGGTTAGCACCGTAGCCCTCCCCGTTACGCTGCGCTTTACGCCGCATAATTTCGAGGTAGAGCCAGCCACCTATCGCCACAAAGGCAGAACCGAGAACGCCCAGCCAGGGCGCTGCCCAAGACGTCGTACCGTAAAACGTCGTTGGAATGATGTTCTGGATCTGCGGCGATCCCGGCAGTGCATCCATAGTAAAGGTAAACGCCCCCAGCGCGATGGTCGCGGGCATCAGACGCTTTGGTATCTGACTCTGGCGGAACATTTCAGCGGCAAAAGGATAGACCGCAAAGACCACCACAAACAGCGACACACCGCCGTAGGTCAACAAGGCGCAAACCAGGATAATTACCGGCATCGCTTTATTCTGACCCATTAAACGGGTCACGGCGCTGACAATTGAGCGCGAGAAGCCGGAGAATTCAATCAGCTTACCGAAAACAGCGCCGAGTAAGAACACTGGAAAATAGAGCTTCACAAACCCTACCAGTTTATCCATAAAAATATCGCTGAAAACGGGTGCGACCGCCGCAGGCTGCGTCAACAGAACGGCGCCGAGCGCGACCAGGGGGGCAAAGAGGATGACGCTGTAGCCACGATAAGCGGCTAACATCAGCAATCCTAACGCCAGTAAGGCAATCAGTACATCCATAGGACTATCCATCAGCATGGCTGTCATCTTTCTCCCTGTTATATGACAGCCAGTGTTATATAGAGGTGCTTCTCCTGCCCCCCGATTCAGTCTTTAGTGATTACTCAGGAATACCGGCATAAGGCACATCTTTATGGCCATAGCGGCGCACGCGAATGTTGGCCTGTTCGCCGTGTCCGGAAAAACCTTCCAGTGCGCACAGGCGCGAGCAATACTCGCCAACCTGCGCCGAGGCGGCGTCAGTAAGGACCTTCTGGTAAGTACAGGTTTTGATAAACTTACCGACCCACAAACCACCGGTATAGCGGGCGGCTTTGCGCGTCGGCAGGGTGTGGTTTGTGCCAATAACTTTGTCGCCATACGCCACGTTGGTACGCGGGCCAAGAAATAGCGCGCCGAAGTTCTGCATATGCGTCAGGAACCAGTCCGGATCTTCAGTCATCACCTGCACATGCTCAAACGCCAACTCATTGGCAATTTTCAGCATCTCTTCTTTATCTTGCGCGACAATCACTTCGCCGAAATTTGCCCATGACTTGCGGGCAATCTCTGCGGTGGGCAGCTTCTCCAGCAAACGCTCAATTTCTGCCAGGGTTTCCCGCGCCAGCGTCTCAGAAGTGGTCAGCAGGATAGCGGGAGAATCCGGGCCGTGTTCCGCCTGACCCAGCAGGTCGGTCGCACAGATTTCGCCATCTATGCTCTCATCAGCGATCACCAGGGTTTCGGTAGGACCAGCAAACAGGTCGATACCGACGCGACCAAATAGCTGGCGCTTAGCCTCAGCGACAAAGGCATTCCCCGGCCCCACCAGCATATCGACCGGAGCGATACTTTCCGTTCCTACCGCCATCGCAGCAACGGCCTGGATGCCGCCCAGACAATAAATTTCATCCGCACCGGCCATATGCTGCGCCACTACAATAGCTGGAGCGGGTTTACCGTTAAACGGCGGCGCGCAGGTGACAACACGCGGTACTCCGGCGACCTTCGCCGTAATGATCGACATATGCGCCGAGGCTAAGAGCGGATATTTCCCACCAGGGACGTAGCAACCCGCTGCGCTCACCGGAATATTTTTATGACCCAGGATAACGCCCGGTAAGGTCTCAACTTCAATATCTTTCAGGCTGTCACGCTGATGCTGAGCGAAATTACGCACCTGTTCCTGTGCAAAGCGAATATCAGCAATATCGCGCTCTGAAAGTTGCGCATAGCAGTCATCAATCTCTTGCTGCGACAGACGAAAATCCTCTCTGTCGAGCTTGTCGAACTTAATCGATAGCTCGCGTACCGCCGCATCACCACGCGCTTCAATATCCGCCAGAATTTTTTCCACCGTTTCACGAACAGAACGATCGTGGGATTTAACCGCTTCAGATTCCGCACCGTGTTTGAGCCAGATAGCCATAACTTGCCTCACTATGGTTTTAATAAAATGTTAATGCATTCGAATTCACTTCTATCCTGACGTGAATAAAATGTGATGAAAAGTGATAATGCATTCGAATGCAACAGAGATCGCAAAATTAGTGACACCCGGTCAGATACACGCATAATGACGGGATATTTGTCAGGGGGAGACAAGCATGGCAGGTTTACACAAACGGGCGATTACCAGTTACGACGTGGCTAAAGCGGCGGGCGTTTCACAGTCTGCGGTTTCCAGAGCGTTTACCGAGGGGGCGAAAATATCACCGGTCACGAAAGAGAAAGTGCGTAAGATCGCTGCAGAATTGGGCTATCGTCCCAGTTTTATTGCCCGGTCGCTGATTACCCGCCACTCAAATCTGATTGGTTTGGTGGTGCCGGGGCTGGTAAATCCTTTTTATTCCGCCGTCCTTGATGAGCTATCGCATAAGCTCAACCTGATGGGATATCGGGTACTGCTGTTTTCGATGTATCGCGACGACGATACCACGCCAATCATGGAAGAAATCCTGCGTCATCGCGTTGAAGCTCTTATATTGGTTTCCAGCAGCCTCTCTTCACACTTCGCGCAGGAGTGCCAGCAGCTTGGGCTACCGGTATTGCTGCTCAACCGCAAAAATGACAGTCAGTCCGTCTCCAGCGTTACCAGCGACAACTTTGCCGGAGGGGCGGCCATTGCCGATTTCCTGCTGGATGCAGGCCACCAGCAGCTGGCGTTTATCGCCGGAAGAGACACCTCATCAACCAGCCGCGACCGGGAAACCGGCTTTCGTCAACGACTGGAGGAGCGAGGCGCCAGAACGCCGTTGCGCGATAGCGGAATATGGTCAATAGAGGAGGCGATGAATGCAACCCGTCGATTGATGGCACTGCCGAATCCGCCAGATGCGCTGTTTTGCGCCAACGATATGATGGCCATCGCGGCGTTAAACGTGGTGGCGGGCGAACTGGGCATGCAGCCGGGCCGTGATATTTCCGTTGTCGGTTTTGACAATATCGCAATGGCTGGCTGGCCGCTCATTAATCTTACAACCTGGGTGCAACCGCTGTCGGAAATGGTTGAAACTGCGATTGTGGTGTTAAAAAACCAGCTGGAGGCTGCAGAAGCCCTGCCCGTGCAGCACGTGTTGAAAGGTGAACTCATTATCCGAGGGAGCACCTGTTCACCATGACAACACAAGCAAAAAAGCTGGCGGATCTGGTAAGCGCATTGATAAATTCATTTCAGGAAGAATATTCAAATATATGTCAGACGATTTACATTGATGAATCTGGAAATGCAAAACAGGATGTTAAGCAACGCGTTACTGACAGTAAGCAGACAATCAATATGCAGTGATTAAACACAATCTCTCCATTGACTGGATTACAACACTGAATAGTGACAGCGTTACGATAAAGGATATGAAACTACCCTTTGTCTATTTTATCGATGCAATGACAAGAGAATTAACGCTAAATACATTTTGGAATGTGGCTGAAGATTTTCAGTTTTTTTAATGGAGGAAAGTGTCTAAATCGGATGGTTATGGTGATTATTTTTTAATCAGTATCGATAAAAAACTTAAAATTCATTAAATTAAGTTGATTTTCTTAAGGAGGGGTAATTTAAAGAATATTTTTAATTAATATTACGTTGCTTATTTACTATTGAGGATTAGTGGGAAGTTGCCAGTCTACTTTGGTATTTTTATAAGAAGGTTGTTAAATGAAAAACTGTCATATAAATAAAAACCCCTGATGTATTAAATATAATTTCCTGAAGATAAAAGTTAACCTAATGATTAACTTTATCCCGCCCTTGCATTACAAATTAAATAACTGTCACCTTGAATTAATTTACCCTCCAGCTGTTTCCAGCCAGGCACTTGATTATTCCCTTAAGTTAAACAAGATCCCTCCGGTTCGTTACCAAAATTAACTTAGCGAGGTTACCGTTTAAGATGTTTTAACATTATCAATAGGGATTAAAGAGCTAATATTTACGTAATAAGGATTATACGATGCTCTCTATTGATCCCAGCAACAGCCACTCCCCTCCCTCTTCTTAACATCTCTCGACCATAATAACTTTATATAATTGCACTTATATAAAGTCATAATCACTCACTAAAGCCGCTATCGCAGGGATTTGCATACGCTCCTACCCCTCAACAGGGTCAAATTAGTGAACAAGCCATAAGAAAGTTATTCGCCGCAACGAAATGCGGTTATTTCTTCAACATTATAAATGGCGCTGCTACGTGAATTCTGACGGGTTTCACCCTGCTCTTTTCTCAGAATTCACGTAGCGTTGCCTAAACCAACTGGGCACGTTCTGGATGCGCTGCGCCGCCGCGTAACCTGTCAGAATCAGACTATCTTATTGACCAACAAAGAATTTATGTTGTTACAGCTCTTGATGCGCCGCGAAGGCGAAGTGCTGTCGCGCATAATGATTGCGTCGCAGATCTGGGACATGAACTTTGACAGTGATACTAACGTTGTGGATGTCGCTATTAAGCGACTGCGAGCCAAAGTGGATCGCGCCTTTGAGGTGAAACTGATTCATACCGTACGTGGCATTGGCTACGTTTGTGAAGTACGCAATGATTAATGTGAAAAAGCGCCAGCCCGTAGCAAAAGGGACGATCTCCCTGACGTTGCGGGCGACATTACTGTTTGCGTTTATTGCCTCCCTGGTGATCAGCAGCGTCGGGTTTTATCTCTATTATTCGATGGGTAAAAAGCTGATGCGTCGTGCTGATTACCAGGTCAGCGGACGCGTTCAGTATTTCCGCCATCTGCTGGCGAATGAATTCCCTTTATCTCAACTGAGTCACAACCCCGGTCTGTTTGAAAATATGCTCGGCAATGAGCGAGATATTCTGACCTTCCGTCTGGCAGGCCAGCCGCCATTGATTAACGTAAAGCCTGCACAGTTGATATTACCGTCAGTGGCGCCTGTGCCTGACGGTCAGCCGCTGACCCTGGAAACGGTACATCATCTGATAGCACCTAATGGTACGCCAGTGCGTTTTGCTCGCACAGAAGTGCAGATTAAGGATGGGAGAAAGGACGAAATTACCGGCGAGCATTTCATGACCGAAGAGTCTCGCCTGCTGGAAACGTTCCGCTGGAAAATTACTGGCGCCGTGCTTTTTGCTTATTTACTGATCGCCACGCTCGGCTATCTGGTGCTCCGCCGGGGATTAAGACCGCTGCGCAAGATGGCGCAGGAGGCGACAAAAATCCATCCATCCAGCCTTTCCACCCGACTCAGCACGGAAAATGCGCCCAGAGAACTCAAGCAACTTATTATCTCTTTCAACGATATGCTGGAAAGGCTGGCGGAAGGCTATCAGCGTCTGACGCAATTTTCAGCTGACCTGGCGCATGAAATCCGTACCCCGATGGGGGCGCTGATGGGGGCGCTGTATCAGCCACGTTCGGTAGAAGAGTATAAAACCTTACTGGCAAATAATAGGGAAGTGCTGGAACGTATTTCGCGCCTGGTGGAAAACATCCT
This sequence comes from Mixta mediterraneensis, assembly GCF_030283135.1. Lineage (NCBI taxonomy): Bacteria > Pseudomonadati > Pseudomonadota > Gammaproteobacteria > Enterobacterales > Erwiniaceae > Mixta > Mixta mediterraneensis. The sequence goes on from NZ_JASUAZ010000028.1 coordinate 10,459, forward strand.
GTTCCTGGCCAGAGCGTCCGATGCCCGCTCAGTTTTAACCATCGCCAGAATTGATGTCTCCTCTGAAATTACCCGCGTTCAGGAATATTTCGAAGGCCTGGCCGAAGAGCGGCAAATGATTCTGGACTGTGAAGTTAAAGGAATTGTGTATGCTGATGCCATGCTGTTCCAGCGTGCTATCAGCAATTTAGTCGCCAATGCGGTGCGCTACGGGCGCGAAGGCAGCACTATTACGATTAGCGCGCAGCCGCAGGCGAAAGGCATAGATATTCATGTGACCAGCCAGGGCAACCCCGTGCCGCCAGAAATGCTGGATAAACTGTTCGATCGCTTCTACCGAGCCGACCTATCGCGCAGTGAAGGGAACAGTTCCAGCGGCCTCGGATTATCCATCGTTCAGGCTATTATGGTGTTACACCAAGGCAGTGTTCAGGTAACGAGTTCGGACCAGGGAGAGACCCGGTTCACGTTGTCATTTCCCCGAACGAGATCTGATCCTGATTACCGGTTTTCTTAATGAATGCGGAATATCCATAAAAAATCATAAATATCAAGTGGATAATATGTTGATGGTGTTCAGAGTCTCACAGACACCAGCCAGGCTGGCCTGGACCCAGAGGGGTCTGATCGATGGCATATCCCGGTGCCATGAAGAAAACTAATCGAGTGGCGGTAATGACAGGTTCACGGACTGGACAGACGGTTCCCTTCCGCCTCACCGATTTATTTTGTCTGAATGCTAAATGCTTAAATTACAACGAAGTGTGATATTGCGCTTCGATAAGTAACTTATGCCGTGCTGGTGAATGTGCTCACGTGCACGGCGAAATACACGCTGTATTTACGTACCGGATATCACATGAACCGGTGTACACACAGAATGGATTTAAGTTCCTGATGTCAACAACGGGTAAAAAGTGATCCGCTTACCATCACCACCAACGGTTTAATATTGATCCACCGTTTTACTCAGGATTAGCTTCCGCGATAATCCCTGCCTTTCGTTTCTGTTTCAGTCGATAGCTCTCTCCTTTTATTTGAACAACGTGTGAGTGGTGTAAGATCCGGTCCAGCATCGCGGATGTCAGCGCTGCATCCCCGGCGAACGTCTGATCCCACTGCCCGAACGGCAGGTTGGATGTCAGGATCATCGCGCTCTTTTCGTAACGTTTGGCGATGACCTGGAAGAACAGCTTTGCCTCTTCCTGACTGAACGGCAGATAGCCTATTTCATCAATGATGAGTAGCTTCGGCGCCATTACGCCACGGTGAAGCGTTGTTTTATAGCGGCCCTGACGTTGCGCTGTTGACAACTGAAGCAACAGATCCGCCGCCGTTGTGAAGCGAACCTTGATACCTGCCCGTACCGCTTCATAGCCCATTGCTATTGCCAGATGCGTTTTTCCCACACCGGATGGCCCCAGCAACACGATGTTTTCGTTGCGCTCTATGAAGCTCAGCGAACGCAGCGACTGGATTTGCTTCTGCGGGGCGCCGGTGGCGAAGGTGAAGTCATACTCCTCGAACGTTTTCACCGCCGGGAAGGCCGCCATCCGGGTATACATCGCCTGTTTACGCTGATGGCGGGCCAGTTTTTCCTCATGAAGCAGATGCTCCAGGAAGTCCATATAGCTCCATTCCTGAGCCACAGCCTGTTGCGACAGCGCCGGCGCAGCGCTGATAAGACTGTCCAGTTGCAGTTGTTCGGCGAGGACCATCAGCCGTTGATGTTGAAGCTCGACCATTATGCGGCTCCTCTGCAGAACGTGTCATAGATGGACAGCGGGTGATGCAGTGGCTGCCTGTCGAAGGTCACCAGGCTTTCGTCTACCTGTACGTCATATTGTTTTTTCTCCGGTGGCAGGGCCAGCATGGACTGCTGTTCCTCGATCCAGCGATCGCAGGGGCGGGTCTGGATAGTTTCATGTTTCCGCTGGTTAGCGACATCATGCAGCCAGCGCAGGCCGTAGCGGTTGGCTGTTTCAACATCGACGGTGATCCCCAACGGACGCAGGCGCGTCATTAGCGGGATGTAGAAGCTGTTGCGGGTGTACTGCACCATCCGCTCCACTTTGCCTTTAGTCTGTGCCCTGAAGGGGCGGCACAGCCGCGGAGAGAAGCCCATCTCTTTGCCGAACTGCCACAAGGATGGATGGAACCGGTGCTGACCGGTCTGGTAAGCATCACGCTGCAGCACGACTGTTTTCATATTGTCGTACAGCACTTCCTGCGGCACACCGCCGAAGAAGCTGAACGCATTACGGTGACAGGTTTCCAGCGTGTCATAGCGCATGTTATCAGTGAACTCGATGTACAACATTCTGCTGTACCCCAGAACGGCAACGAACACGTGAAGCGGTGATTTGCCGTTACGCATGGTGCCCCAGTCAACCTGCATCTGCCGTCCGGGCTCAGTTTCGAAGCGAACAACGGGCTCTTGCTCCTGAGGGATGAAGAGTGAACGTATGAACTCTCTCAGGATGGTCATGCCACCACGGTAGCCTTGCTCTGTGATCTCACGGGCGATAACTGTCGCCGGGATTTTATAAGGGTGGGCATTGGTGATGCGCTGACGAATATAGTCCCGGTATTCATCCAGAAGTGAAGACGATGTGGTACGCGGTGAATACCGGGGCTTATCTGATTTGGCGTTCAGGTGCCGCCGGACAGTGTTGCGTGAAAGGCCGAGTTCCTTTGCAATGGCCCGGATGCTCATTCCCCGCTTGTGCAGGACTTTAATTTCCATACGAATCTCAAAAGTGATCATAAGCTCCCCTGTATTCAGAGGAACAGATTAACCCCTGGATCAGTTTTCAACCGTTGGGGTGGATCAGTTTTGCACCGTTGGTAACAATTGCCGCAGCCAGCGCATGGGCGATGCTTGTGGGATTGAGTGTGCCAGACGGGGTAGGTGTCTCGATACGCGTCTGGGTCTTCGCGGTAATGCCACTAGCCCCGAGTTCCTGTAACAGCATGTCAAAGGCCAGCTCGCTGTCCTCGTCAGCTTCGACGAGCTCATGCACCTGCGTTCCTTCGGCCTTTAGCAGACTCGGTTTGTCTGGATAAGCAAAGAACGCCACCGGCTCCCGGGTTTCAACCGTGATGATGTGCCTGAATTCCTTCAGAAAATCTATCGCCTGCGGAACGGCGTAGGGAATGCGCGCAATGGGAACGAAGCCAGCGCCGCGTTCGATACGAGCGGTAAAGAACTGCGAACCTAACTGAGCGCCAGTGGCTGCGGCAATACGCCCAGCCTTTTCCAGCGCCGCACCGCGTGTCGCCTTGTTGGCGAGAATAATAAGAGTGGGTTCCCCTGAGCGAAGCACCCGTGCGACATGCTCAATACGTTCGCTACGCGGCGCTTTGCGGCTGACGGGGGAAGAGGGCGGTAGCACCAGAGACGTTCTCGCTTGCTGCCACGACGTATCCCCCGGCAAAATCAGTGTGGCGATTTGTCCCGGCTGCCCCCCTGCTTTTGATACGGCCTGCGCCGTATCCCAGGCAATAGAATCTGCCGATTCAGCGCGTCGCACCCAGTGACTCAGAGGACGTGCCAGACCCTCAATGTCAGACGTCAGCGGCGGATCATATTTAAGGTGTGATGCTGAATGCTCACCGATGATGTTGACCATGCCCGATGAGGCGCGCCTGGCATTATGAATATTGGCAAGACCATTAGCCAGACCCGGCCCCAGATGCAGAAGTGTCGAGGCGGGTTTGTCCTTCATGCGATACCAGCCGTCAGCCGCACCGGTAGCAACGCCTTCAAACAGACACAGCACGCTGCGCATCTTCGGATTGTTACCCAGTGCCGCAAGAAAATGCATCTCTGACGTTCCGGGGTTGGCGAAGCAAATATCCACTTCGCGATCAACCAGCGTTGCAACAAGACTTTCTGCTCCGTTCATCGCCTCAGTACCCCGCCATTTCACGAGACTGACCCACCACACCATAAGAGCGTTTTGGTGCTGAGAGCAGTAAGCGGTAGCCTTCGTCCAGCAGACGGCGATGGTTATTCGTCGTCACATGCGGATTGCCGACGACAACGTTGTGCTTCTGGCAGGTTTCGACGATGCGGCGCATCGCGTCCTGGACTTCCGGGTGCTCATACTGACGCGGGAAGCCCAGTTCCTGGCTCAGATCACCTTCGCCGATAAGGATGAAGCCGATACCGGGAACATTGGCAAGTATATCGTCCAGGTTCTCGATAGCCTGAGTGTTCTCACACATCAGGCCAACCAGAATCTCGCCTTGTGGCGCCAGCGGCCAGACATCTGCCTTCTGGTAATATTCGGCCATCGACAGCCCCCAGTAACGCGCGGCATTGGCAGGGCCGTCGCCGCGTACGCCTTTCGGCTCGTAAAGCGGTGCATTTTTCGGACGAGCATAGCGGCAGGCGGCGACTGCGTTGTAAGCCTGTTCCACCGTGGCTACATGGGGCCAGACCACGCCATAGCAGCCGCGATCCAGAACCTGCTTGGCAAAACTTTGATTCAGCTCAACGCCATTGGCCGGGATGCGGGCGATCGGTGTCACCTGTGGCGCAACCGAGCCAGACTCAACGATTTGCTTACGGCTCAGCATGTATTGCAGCGCATCGCCGAGCGCACTGACATCGTATGGGTTGTGCTCCATCTCATAGACGATGCCGTCATACGGGGAGTCGCTCATCTCGATGGCAGTCTGCTTGTCCAGTTTGGCAAAGGCCATATAGGCAGGCTTACCTGATTCAAAGGCACGAATAATGCTGTTGAGACGTGTAGCGGTCATATTTACTTCCTCATAAAATGGGTTCTGCCTCAGCGCAATGCCGGGTACAAATTTTGCGCGGTCTTGCCGAAAACCCAGACGCGCTCCTCTTCACTCAGGCAGGCCAGGCCTTGTTGCGCTGTCGTCAGAATGTCCTTAAGCGTGCCTGGCGAAGTAGGGAAATTTGACCCCCATGCCATGCGCTGCGCGCCAAACGCCTCGGCTACGCGGGGAAAGAAAGTATCAGCGCTTGCTCTGTTCTTCTCTACGTCGCCAAAGATGCGCGGCGTTAGCTTCAGGTAGATGTTCGGCAGGTCAGCCAGCGCGAACAAGCTGGCGGCATTTTTATACGGGGGACCATCAAGAACGTCTGGGCGTCCGAGGTGGTCAAGGATGATTTTCACATCGGGAAAGGTTTCAGCCAGCATGCGCACCTGCGGCAGGCCGATTGGGCCTGTCTGAATACATATGGGCAGCCCTAATTCAGCCAGCACCTCCCAGGCTTTAAAGGCCCTGGGGTTCTCAAGTTCGCTGGGGTCAAAATCCTTTGTCGATCCCCCGGTGAAGATGCGCAGACCGGCCAGCCCTTTACCGACCCAGCTTTTGATTACTGCGGGCACATCGTCGGCCAGCATATCCACTGAACCCACAGCCACCAGTCGATCCTTGTACTGGTTACAGCCGTCGGTAACATAGCTGTTGTCGAACCCGTATGTCGTTGAAGAGTGCACCACGGCGGCTTTGGCGACGCCAGCCTCGTTCATGGCGGCGATCAGAGCCTCGACGGTGTTTGGCCGTTCCTGTGACCAGTCCGAACGCTTACCGAACAGCGGCGCTGGCGGGTAGCGTTTCTCGTCGTCCGCGATGATATGCGGATGAATATCGATGATGTCCATGTTTTGCTCCTGCCTTATTTGCCCTGGGCTTTCAGATAGTTATCGAGACGCGGATAAACGCGCCGTACGTTGCCTTCGAAAATGGCGTGGCGATCTTCATCAGACAGTGCCGTACATGCATCGAGATAGCGTTTGGTGTCGTCAAAGTAGTGGCCGGTGTCTGGATCTTTACCGCGTACTGCACCGATCATTTCCGAGCCAAATAACACGTTGCTGGTTGGCACGACTTTGGTCAGCAGCTCTACCCCTGGGTGGTGGTAAACACAGGTATCAAAGAAGATATTGTCCAGTAGTCCTTCCAGCGGACGTTTAGCCATCTCTAACGACATGCCGCGATAACGCCCCCAGTGATAGGGAACCGCACCGCCACCATGCGGGATCACGAGGCGTAACGTCGGGAAGTCTTTGAACAGATCACCCTGCAACAGCTGCATAAAAACGGAGGTATCGGCGTTCAGGTAATGGGCTCCCGTACCGTGATGGCAGGGGTTGCATGACGCGGCAACATGAATCATGGCGGGTACATCGAGATCGCACAGCGCCTCGAACAGTGGATACCACTCGCGGTCAGTCATCGGCTTACCGGTCCAGTAACCGCCACTTGGGTCAGGGTTCAGGTTACAGCCAACGAAGCCCATCTCCTCGATGCAGCGTCGTAGTTCCGGCACGGCATTTTTGGGCGGTGCCAGCGGCGACTGCGGAAGCTGACAGACTGGAACGAAATTGTCGGGATAAAGATCGCAGACACGACGCACAAGATTATTGGACACTTCAGCCCATTCCAGGCTGGTGCGTTCATTACCTAAGTGATGGCTCATCAAACCAGCAATCGGTGAAAACAGGGTAAGGTCGCCGCCGCGTTCTTGCTGTAGCCGCAGCTGGCCATTACCGATCCCCTCGCGAATCTGGTCGTCAGTCACGTGAGCACCAGCAAGTGGTGGTGCGTTAACCGGATCATCCGCGAATTCAATCTGTTTCGCGCGCCAGTCCCGGAAGGAAGCAGGGACGGTGGTAAAATGACCATGGCAATCAATAATCATAATCTGCTCCAGTAAATTCAGGCCTGGGGATCCACGAACAGTTCGCTCATAGACATACGGCGCGGTGTCAGCCCCTGCTTGTATGCAGTGGTTTCCAGCGCTTCGATAGTTTTACGGTTCGCTTCGATGCCATAGGGCAGCGGGTCGTGGCCGACGATTTTGCGCAGTTCAAGGTATTTTTGGTCGGTTTTGCTGTTGGCTTCGCCAGCGTCAAGTTGGGCGAGATACGCTTTTTTAGCCTTGTCGAAGGCGTCATAGATAGATTTGGCAACCCAGGGATGTTCGGCAAGTACGGAGTCTTTGACGACGATGGTGCCGTGCATCGGGTAAACACCCGTACGTGCGTAATACTCAGCCTCCACTTCGGCCGCATTCGGAAAGAGGTCTGGATAGCTGGCTTCCACTTCCTTCCAGCCATCTGTTGGATTACCTGTACGGCCAATGCCTGCGTTTGCACCGAAACCCGCAGCCAGTTCGCCGTCAGCCATCATCTCGGCTAAGGGACGGGAGGCATGAATGACGTTTGGCGGCAGTTTGAGCTGCGTAACATGTTCCTCGTCGTCAACAACCCAGGTCACCTTACTGGAATCAAGCCCATATTCGTCAATCAGTACCTGGCGGGTCCATACGCCGGTGGTCACAGAGTAAGCGCGTACACCGACTTTTTTGCCTTCCAGATCTTTCGGATGCTGGATATTGGCGTCTGGCCGAACCAGCAGACCAGCGTGATGGAAGCGGCGTACGACAAAGATGGGCAGGGCGACGAAGGGCGCGCCATAGGCTCGGGCGATAATGTAAGTGGTTGGGGCGATTTCGCAGACGTCGAATTCAACATCACGCACCATACGTCTAAACGCAGCGATTTGTGGCTTAACGGTAATGAATTCGGCATCCACGCCTTCAATGGGAATGGCACCGCTACGAATCGCGGCAGTATGCGGATGATCGGCGATAGCAATCTTAAGATGAACTGACATGTATCTTTCCTTAGTGGGGATGTTGTCAAACTACGCATTGCAGATTTGCGAAACGGCCCTCTTACTTTATTTGGCCGCCACTTATTGATTCTGGATCGCATTTTTATGCTGCCCGCTGGATAGCCAACAGTCGATTGAGTAAAAAAGAGTTAGGCTTAACGAAATGGTAAAAATGCTGAGGACATAACATGGCAGAATTTGACTGGTATCTGCAGGTCAATCTGAAGGCGCGGCACTTGCGCCTGCTTGTGGCAATCGACACGTACCGCAATCTGACCCAGGTAGCCGAGATCACGCATGTGACCGTACCTGCCGTGTCAAAATCACTGGCCGAACTTGAGCGCGGGCTTGGCCTCACACTGTTTTCACGCACCATGCAGGGCGTAATGCCGACCCCCTACGGCGAGTGCCTGATTCGTCACGCACGAGCTATGCTGGCTATCCTGCATCAAGCCCGTGACGAGCTAAAAACCCTGAGTTCGGGGGCCGAGGGGAAGGTTCGTATTGGTATGTTGCCTGCTTCAGCCTCAGCATTGCTGCCACAGGCACTGAGTATTCTGAAACAGAAGTCGCCGGGTACCAACGTAACAGTGCTTGAAGGCACAACGGAGTCGCTGCTGCCTCAACTCTGGCAGGGACAGCTTGATTTGATCGTAGGCCGCCTGCCCGCCCCAGACACGCTCAGCAGTTTTGATGAGCAGGAACTTCTCGAAGAACCGGTAGTGTTAATGACGGGCCGCCACCATCCGCTGGCCCGCAGTAAAAGCCTGAAATGGTCAGACCTTGCGGCTTATCCCTGGATATTACCGCCGCCCGGCTCTATTTTGCGCGATCCTCTGGAGCGGGTACTTGAAGCGAATAACGTGCCTCTGTCCAATAATTATATCGAAACCCTCTCAATTCATGTTGTGCGCGCTCATTTGCAGATTTCTGATTTTATTGCAGTAATGGCAGGTTCCATCGCCAAAGATTTCGCTCAGCCGCTTCATACACTTCCCCTTAGTTTGCCAAGACTGGTTCGTCCGGCCGGTATGCTATGGAATCGCAACCGTGGCCTGACGCCAAGTGCAAAGCTCATGGTGTCGTGTCTGGAAGACGCTGCCCGACAACTGACGGCAGAACTCAGCACCGCATCGCACCAGACGTTCGCTGCGACCGAGTCTGTTCTCGCCTCTACGGACATGCGTTAAAGCGCGACGCTGCCCGTTCTCACGTCAACAAACTGCTTTCTTGCTGGGGTGTGATTAACCCCGGCCGCCTCCCTTTACACAGCGATATTCCTCCTCCCGCCATGCTATCACTTCAGGGTTAACCATTTACTCAAAGCAACAGTCGCTTTTCTCAATGGACACTTGGTTAACGCAAAGACAACATCTGGACAACGGAGAAAAAACATTTCAGTGACCTGTTCAACCGGAAAGTTTGCTGGGTTACGCAGGAAATTGCGGCTTAGCAACGCGGACAGATCGGCCAGACTTCAGGAAGTTGGTGGCCTATTCCTGACCAATAAAATGATGATTAGGAGACAGAGGCTATGGGTATTTCACGCCAGGGAGCATTGCTCAGTTTTGCGCTCACAGCGGCGACATGTGCTACCGCACCCGCTTTTGGCCAGTCAGTTGAAGAGTTCTACCACGGTAAAGTGCTCACTCTGCTCGTCAGTGCCGACGCCGGGACGCCGACGGATACGTTTGCGCGCCAGTTTGCGCGTTTTTATTCAACACATATTCCCGGTCATCCTATACCGGTGGTGCAGAACGTTGTCGGCGCAGGAGGGATGGTCGCAGCCGCCTCGCTTCAGTCTTCGCAACCTAAAGACGGCACCGTGGTCGGCTTCCTGCAACGCAATAACCTCTACACGCCATTGCTGGAACCGCATCAGAGCAACTTTGATCCCAGGCAGCTTACATGGCTGGGTAGCCTCGACAAAGTCAGTTATTCCCTGGTCGCGATGTCCCGTACCGGGGTAACCACGGCAGATGATCTCTTCAGGAAGACGCTGTTCATTGGTGCGACCGGTTTCTCAAGCGAGAATCGGGTGCTGCCAGCGGTGCTCAATGAGTATGCCAACACCAAACTGAAGATCGTTTCGGGCTATACGGGGCGTAGCGAGGTCTATCTGGCGATGCAGCGCGGTGAGGTTGATGGCTGGACCTCGACGCTTGATGGGCTTGAAGCGGGGGAACCGGCGCGAATGCTCGCGGATGGCCGGATGAAAGTCATTTTACAGCTGGGCTGGAAAAGCGATCCTGCTTTCCCTGATGTGCCAAATCTAAGCGCCTATATCACTAATCCGGATGCCAAAGCGTTGCTCAATTTTTTCCTTGCTCCGTTTGAAGCGGGTCGGCCCATTGCGGTACCGAAAGGGGTACCACAGGATCGCCTGGATGCCTTGCGCAAGGCTTTTGCTGAGACGATGAAGGATCCCGAATTCACCCGCGCGATGACAGCGGCAGGCTTTCCGATTGAAGCCATTGACGGTAAGGAGGTGGAGAACATTATCAGTACGCTTTATGCCACACCTGATGCTGTGCTTAAGAAAGCACGTCAGTTTCATAGTCGTTAATTCTTACCCTACATAGAGTCTGTAAAGCTCCGCTGATGGCCCTGTCGCCTTCACGCAGGCTTTTATGCGGTCAGCTCTGCTACCCAAACAAAATGTCATGCCCTTAAAAGGATAAATGACAAAAAATTATTAAAAGGTCCGATCAAAATGACACCGGAAATCATTGATATTCATCCTCACATCATTTCGACAGATACTGACCAGTATCCTATTGCACCCCAGCATGGGCATCGTTCGAAATGGTCAGCCACCCGTCCGGCCAGCTTCGAAAAGTTAATCCAGGAGATGGACGAGGCCGGGATCGCGAAGGCGGCAATCGTTCACTCTTCGACGACATATGGTCACAACAATGCTTATGTGGCTGATTCGGTAGCGAAGTATCCACAGCGATTTACCGGTGTTTATTCTTTCGATCTGCTCGCCCCTGATGCATTGCAGACTTTTGACTACTGGCTAGCCCGCGGCATGGGAGGGATTCGACTTTTTACTGGTGGGGCGACACATCAGACCGATGGCAGCTGGTTAGTTAACCCGGCGACTTTTCCTGTCTGGCAGCGCTGCGCCGAAATCGGCATGACGATGGTTATTCAGACGACGCCGGAAGGGCTGAGTATGGTGGCCGAGCTGGCGAGACGCTTCCCTGACGTCAGGATCGCACTCGATCACTGTGGACGTCCCAGTCTTGCAGGCGGCCCGCCCTATACCGCCTGTAGCGAGCTGTTCGCGCTGGCGAAATATCACAACATCTATCTCAAAATCACGCCTAAAACCTTTGAACTGGCCCAGGCGGCACCCGGTGGGAGCGAGGCATTTTTCTCACATCTGGTACAGGTATTCGGCGCTGACCATCTGGCCTTTGGCTCGAACTATCCGGCATCGGAAGGCCCATTGAAGAAGCTGATTGAGCAGGGGCAGGCGTGCTTCGCTTCACTGAGCGAAGAGGAACGTGCCTGGATCTGGGGGCGTACGGCGAAAATCCTTTATCCAGCGCTTGCTTAACAGGATAAAGGGGGTGCCTGAAAAGCACCTGCTGGTGGGGTACAGCGCCGGTCGGGTTATACCGTCTGGTAAGCGATGTTGTGCCTGTTTTCAAACCTCGCCGACTCACAGAGTGAGCTTGCCTACTAATCAGGGTGAATCATGGGTTTTTTTCTCGATTCTTCAATACTGTCGGCAGCCAGTCATGCGCTGTCACTCATTTTATCTGTAGACCGTTTGGTATTCGTCGTCGCGGGTGTCCTGGTTGGGATCGCCATAGGGCTGGTACCGGGGGTGGGTGGTCTGACCGGCTTTGCATTACTGGTGCCTTTTACTTACACCATGGATCCTATCGCCGCCTTAGGCATGCTGCTGGGAATGCATTCGGTGACAGCAACGTCAGATGTGCTTGGCGCCGTGCTTTTGGGCGTACCTGGCAGTGCGGCCTCACAGGCAACGGTGCTCGACGGTTTGCCTATGACCAAACGTGGCGAAGCCTCGCGCGCGTTGAGCGCCTGCTATACGTCATCGCTGATGGGCGGATTAATCGGCGCGGCCATTCTTGCCATCTCTCTGCCATTGATACGCCCGCTGGTTCTGGCTATCACCACACCCGAGATGCTGGCATTGACCATTTTTGGCATCACAATGGTTTCGGTGCTGTCAGGTAAGGCACCGCTCAGAGGCGTGATCGCGGCCTGTTTCGGGATTCTGATTGGCATGATCGGCCCCAATGTCGAGACCGGGCAATTGCGCTGGACCGGACACTTACTCTATCTGGAGGAAAGTATTCCCATCCTGCCGGTCTTACTGGGCGTTTTTGCGCTACCAGAGCTGTGCGATTTAGCAATTAAGCGCACAAAAATAAGCAACCATACGGCCGTTGGCACATTCAAAGGAATGGGCCAGGGTGTCAGAGATACGTTACGTAGCTGGTTCTTGGTGCTGCGTTGTGCCGTCATCGGGGCGTTTTGCGGTACGGTTCCTGGGATTACCGGGTCGGTGACGGACTGGATTGCCTATGGTCATGCGCTACAAACCGAGAAGGGGGCCAGTAAATCGTTTGGTAAGGGAGACGTGCGTGGCGTCATCGCTCCCGAGGCGGCCAATAACTCGCGGGAAGGTGGAATGCTGGTGCCAATGCTGGCGTTTGGACTGCCCGGCGGGGCGGCGCAGGCCATTCTGCTTGGGGCGCTGATGGTGCACGGGTTTAACCCAGGGCCAGACATGCTGACCAAACATCTGGATTTGACTTATTCCATGGTCTGGTCGATTGCCATTGCCAATATCTTTGGAGCAGGGCTTTGCTTTCTGTTCAGCGGTCAGTTTGCCAAGATTGCGGCGCTGCGCTACTCGCTCATTCTGCCCGTTATCATTCCGGTGGTCATGGTCGGGGCTTTCCAGGGTTCGCGTAGCTGGGGGGATTTATTTGTGGTGCTGATTGCCGGGCTGATTGGCTGGATTATGAAGCGTCAGAAGTGGCCACGTCCACCGTTGATCCTGGGCCTGGTGCTTGGCTTACTTATTGAACGTTATATGTCAATTTCGTTTCTGCGTTATGACACGGATTGGCTGTTGCGACCGGGTGTTCTCGTCTTGCTCACTCTGTCGGCAATCGTCCTGCTCAGCCCGCTGTTCAGGCTGATGAAAAAAGGTGAGCTTGCACAAATGCTGTGGCGACCAGAGGGAGGAAAAATTGCATTCCGGCCTGACGATCTCACCTATGTGTTCTTTATTGGGGTTGCAGTTTACATGCTGGTCACGGCTCAGAAATGGAATTTTCTGGCTTCAATCGGTCCGACGGTTGTCTCCAGCATTCTTATCATTGCTGGCACGATCAGCCTCGCCTACAAAATTTTCTTCACATCGACACGGGTGGGCGCAAGCGGTAATACCCGCAGCGATGCGTCAGGCGAACTCAACTCACTGCCAGACAAAATCATTTTGCTGCGTGCAGCGCGCTTCTTTGGCTGGTTTCTCGCTTTTCTCGCTTCCACAGCGCTGATTGGCATGTTGCCTACGATACCGCTGGTCATCATTGCCTTTATGCGTATTGAGAGCCGCGAACCCTGGCGACTCTGCCTGATGCTCGCGATATGCGTAACGGTATTTCTGTATTTCATTTTTGACCGGATGCTGCATATCGCCTGGCCGAGTCATCTCCTCTTTTACTGAACGTTATGGAGCCTGCGCACACGGATGTGCCTGACAACCTGATTTATTTCTGACATGAGCGGCGCATTAGAGTGTGCTCCCGTCACACATATCATTTTTGTAGCAGGAGAAAAAGATGAACACCCGATTACAGAAAATTGAGCCTGGCAAGGCTTCCGACAAACAGAAGACGGTCATCGCACGGTTAAGTGAAGGCCGAGGACGCATTCCCACCCCGTTCAACATCTGGCTACACAATCCGGCACCGGCTGAAGGAATGGAGATCATTGGCACGCATATCGACAGCTCACCGGTGCTGAACGAGGTGGAAAGCGAAGTAGCGATTCTTTCTACAGCCGTATTCTGGAACGCGCCCTATGTCATTGCCAACCATCACCGCCACGCAATAAAGGCTGGTGTTCCAGAATCTGTGGTCAACGCCATTCTCGCAAAACAGCGCCCCGAGGCCGGAGAAGGGCGACTTGGCGTGGTTTGCGATGCGGTCTGCGACATTCTCGCGGGCGGGAATATCACTGACGAGCGTTTTGCCCATTACGCTGCGGTTCTGGGTCGCGCGGCGATCGCCGAATTACTTATCGTAATAGGGTATTTCACATCGGTGTCGCTCGCCATGACCTTCCATGCACTAAAACCGAAGGCCACAGGCTAAACGTCTTATTGCTGCACGACCACGCAGGCTTTGATTCCACCTTTGTGCCGTGTGGCTCGTGCCTCACTCACCTACATTTCTGACAGGAGGCCCTATGAGCGGCGAATCCACTTTCACTCCCCACGGCCAGCATTTTATTGCAGGTGTCCAGGTTGCGACAGACACGACGTTCGATTCAACGCCCGTCCACGGTCCGACACACGCCTTCTCAATGGGTACGCCCGATCTTATTGACAAGGCTTGTCAGGCTGCCGAAGAGGCCTTTTGGTCGTATGGTTACAGTACGCGAGAGGAACGCGCTTTCTTTCTGGAAGCGATTGCGGATGAAATCGAAGCGCGGGCTGACGCGATAACCGAAATCGGTACCCAGGAAACCGGTTTACCTGTCGCCCGGCTGGTCGGCGAGCGCGGCCGCACGGTAATGCAACTACAGCTTTTCGCGGCGCATATTCGTGCTGGTGACTATCTTGATCGCCGCTACGACACCAGCGTGACGTTTCCCCAGCCAGGAGCGAAGCCCAGGTTACGGTTGATGAATCGACCCATTGGTCCCGTTGCGGTATTCGGAGCATCCAACTTTCCGCTCGCATTTTCTGTGGCAGGCGGAGATACCGCCTCAGCCCTGGCGGCGGGCTGCCCGGTAGTCGTGAAGGGACATCCCGCGCATCCTGGCACCTCAGAGATCGTCGCCCAGGCCGTGCTCGCAGCCATTACCCGCTGTGGCATACATCCGGGCGTATTCTCGCTGGTTCAGGCAGGAGGACGGGCTACAGGCGAAGCGCTCGTCCAGCATCCTTTGATCCGTGCCGTGGGATTCACTGGCTCACTTGCAGGTGGCCGCGCGTTATTCGACCTCTGCGCGACGCGCCCCGAGCCGATACCCTTTTTCGGCGAGCTCGGCTCGGTAAATCCTATGTTCCTTCTGCCTGCTGCGCTGGCAGCCCGCAGCGAGGAAATCGGTATCGGCTGGGCCAACTCGCTTACCATGGGGGCGGGGCAGTTCTGCACCAACCCTGGCATCGCCGTGGTTATGCGTGGCAAGGAGGGAGATAACTTTGCCGCAGCGGCCCGTTCCGCATTGGGGCAGGCTCAAACGCAGGCCATGCTTACCGAAGACATTGCGGCAGCCTATCGCGAAAGGCGCGACCGTATGGCCGCTGAAGCCGGGGTAAGCTCGCTGCTGGTCTCATCCTGCAATTTGCGATCTGCCACATCCGATCTCTTCAGCGTTACCGCCGCAGAGTGGCTGGGCAATCACGTGCTGGCCGAAGAGGTCTTTGGTCCGCTCGGTCTGATTGTTATCGTGGAAAATTTTGCCGAGATGTGCGAAGTCGCCAGCGCTCTCACCGGTCAGTTAACGGCAACCGTTCACATGGATGAGTCCGATGCCGAGGCCGCGCTCAGCCTGCTAACGATCCTTGAGCGTAAAGCGGGGCGCGTCCTGATCAATGGCTTCCCCACTGGCGTAGAAGTCTGTGACGCGATGGTTCACGGGGGGCCTTATCCCGCTTCCACCAACTTCGGGGCCACTTCAGTAGGCACGCTCTCTATTCGCCGTTGGTTACGTCCCGTCTGCTATCAGGACTTTCCACACAGCTTATTACCGGAGGACTTGCGGTGAGATAAATAAGTTTTCCCTGTCTACATGAACGTCCCACAAAGCGAATTACCGAAGAATTTGTAATGACATCGGTATGGCAGTCCATGTCTATTTCCTGGCGCCTGACGGCGCCACTTCGTGTGCTTTTCGGTCAGTTTACTTAACAAATCTAATAACAAAAAAATAGAGTTAATAATATGACGAAATACAGGAATATTTTTCTGGCCTGCTCTGCATTGACCTCTATAAATGTTTCACCTGCGTGGGCTCAGCAAAATACAGATCAAAGCAAACAACTTCAGGCGCTCACTGCACAGGTTGCAGCACTGAGTAAACGACTCGATCAAATGGGTACGGAACTGCAGGCTCAGAAAGCGCAAAATCAGCAACTTCAGTCAGCCGTGAACCTGCACAAACAGGAAGTGGAGAAGCCGCAAGTTGAGAAAGTCGCGGACCGTCCTCTAAAACACGCGCCCGAAAAAACTGCGGCTAATAAAAATACGCTGAAGGCCCTTGCAAAAGAACATGATATTTCCGTGTACGGCCAAATAGATCTTGGTGTCGAGCATATTAATAATGTAAGCGGGAGTGGCGATATTACGCGTTTAAGTTCAGGGATAGGAACATCCTATTTAGGCATTCACGGTAAGGAATATATTAGTGAGAATCTACGGGCTATATGGAACCTGGAAACGGGCTTTTCACCCGATAATGGTACTTCGCTCCAGGGAGGACGCATTTTTGGACGGCAGGCATATTTAGGTCTTGAGGGGAAATACGGCAGCCTGACACTGGGCCGCCAATATAACGTACGGTTTTTAGCATGGAAGGAACTCAATCCCTTCGGCGCGGGATCGCACGGTATCACCACGCTGGACGAAGGGTATACCGGCACTGCTCGCTCGGATAACTCGATTCGCTATATTCTTCCCATTGGTGGGTTCACCGTCGGCGGAAATTACAGCTTTGGCCGTGATGCAGTAAAAGGCACCAGCGTGGTTGCCAGCAACTGTGCCGGGGAAGCTGACGATGACAATGAATGTCGGGAATGGGCCGTCATGGCCAAATATGACGCAAAAAACTGGGGATTATCCAGTGCCTACGAGCGTATTTATGGCGGGACCGCTGCGACCTATGGCGGGTTGACATCGCCAGACATCACGGACAGCCGGTTCCTGCTAGGCGCTTACTATATGATAGATAAAGCTAAAATTGCGGTAGGCTGGGTGAAACGCGACAATCAGGGTATCGATACGCCGCAAAGTAATCTGGTTTGGGTGTCTGCTAAGGTGCCAGTAACCAAAAACATTTCCGTTGACGGTATGCTGGGACAAATCAGGTACGACAATTCGCCTGACAAGGCGCAAGCCATCGTATTACGCGGCGTTTACTCGCTCTCCAAACGAACTGAACTGTATATGTCAGCAGAACATATGAGCAACAGCGGCGACCTCGATTTCGCTGCGACAAACTCCTCGCCCAAGGTTGCTCCACCAGCAGGCGGGTCACAATTCTCTGTCATCACCGGGATAAAATTCCGCTGGGGAGAGAATTTCGCTTTTGAAGAATAGTGTTCCCACTTCGCCCGGCATCTTATGTATGCCGGGCAAACCTGCCCGAATCAGGAAAAGAGACAGGGGGCAAAGACAAACGATTCGTATCAGCTGCGGTACGGCGTAAGATTGACGCTCGTTAATAATTGAGCAGCGTCTTCTAAGCATGAAACCATAAGCTGGGCACTGGGTGTCAGGCCACGATTGCGATTCCATAGTACCCCAGCCGGACGGAGCAATTTAGGCAGGTTCAATGGAAGTTTATAGAAGTGTTCATCGGCCCCGTTGGCAAGCGATTCCGCCATTACCGCAATGAAATCAGAATACTGCAGGTGGGCGCGGACGACATGGATCGAGAGCGTCTCGATATAGTTATTGGTCAGAGGCACATTATTCACCTCCAGAACCCGCTCCAGGGGATCGCGTAATATTGAGCCTGGCGGCGGCAGTATCCAGGGATAGGCAGCAAGATCTGACCATGTTAGCTCCTTGCTGTGTGCCAGCGGATGGTGGCATCCCGTCATCAGTACTACCGGCTCATCAAGCAGCTCCTTTTCCTCAAAACTGCCATGTGTATCCAAAATTGGTAAGCGGCCAACAACCAAATCAAGATGGCCCTGCCAGAGTTCAGGCAACAAGGATTCCGTTGTGCCTTCAATTACCGTCACATTCGTGCCAGGCGATTTTTGCTTAAGGAAGTTCAGCGCCTGCGGCAGAAGTACCGAAGCAGAGGCGGCCAACATACCGATACGGACCTTGCCTTCGGCTCCAGAACTCAGGGCCTTCAGCTCATCGCGAGCCTGATAGAGAATTGCCAGCATGGCGCGTGCATGTCGAATAAGACACTCGCCACATTGCGTAGGCATCAGCCCATAGGTTGTGCGAGAGAACAGAGTGAGCCCCAGCCCCCGCTCAAGCTCGGCCAGTGATTTCGATACGGCTGGCACAGTCACATGCGTGATCTCAGCCACCTGAGTCAGGTTACGATAAGTATCGATCGCCACGAGCAGGCGCAGGTGACGGGCCTTCAGGTTGATTTGCAAATACCAGTCGAGATTATTCATAGAGTGTACCTTTGGCGCTTTTTATCCACTTGCTCTCTTTAACCGCACCGTTTAGTCCAACGGATGTATATGATGAAACTCATCACAGGTACAGGAAAGTGTTGAGGGTTGGGTGTATCAGAGGCGTTGTTTGACTGGCTTACTTATATTTTATGACTTGTTATTTTCATGATCCCATTTCAGTGGCAAGTCGAAATACGGGGCGGTGACTCGCGCAATTATCCGTGCTCGTATGGTGATGCTACCGCCTGTATAAAAGCGCTGAGAAGACGCTGTAAAATATTGCCCGTCTATTATCGCGGTATCCATTGAGAAAAACTGCATCGTCCTTGAGTAAATAGTTAACGCCTGGCTAAGCAATATGACGAAACCGGCGCTATTCTGTGTGTCATTACAGCCCCCGGCTGAACCTTCCTGCGTCAAATTTTATCAGGCGATAACCGGCAGGAACTTTTACTACAACGAAGCAATATTCAGAGATGCAGCTTTGCTCTGCTGTCAACGACGGGTAAAAAGTGATCCACTTACCTCTCTACCGACAGTCTAATATTGATCCACCGTTTTACTCAGGATTAGCTTCAGCGATAATTCCGGTCTTTCGTTTCTGTTTCAGTCGATAGCTCTCTCCTTTTATCTGCACAACGGTGATGTAAGTTACGATCCAGCATCGCTGATGTCAGGGCTGCATCTCCTGCGAAGATCTGGTCCCACTGCCCGAAAGGCAGGTTAGATGCCAGGAGCATCGCGCTCTTTTCGTAACGTTTGGCGATGACCTGGAAGAACAGCTTTGCCTCTTCCTGACTGAACGGCAGATAGCCTGTTTCATCGATGATGAGCAGCTCCGGCGTCATTACGCCACGGTAAAGCGTTGTTTTATAGCGGCCTTGGCGTTGCGCTGTGGACAGCTGAAGCAATAGATCCGCCGCCGTTGTGAAACTTTCGACAAGGACATCAGAGTGACCTGAACATTACTCATATGGTATCTGGACAATCTCTTTTGCTTCACACTAAATCAGCCAACAGTCACTGTTCGCCCTCTAGTCCAGCGAACCTCGATCTCATGATGCAGCCTTCTATATGAATAAAATTCGTTGTTTCTATGCTCTTAATCAACCGTTCAGCCCTATCTGCTAAAAGTATTCTCCTTTTTAGGGGGCAGATTTTCGTAGCAAAGAAGTCCTTACAGATAAATAAAAACACCGGAACATACGTTAAAAAACTAAAGGAACAAAGAAAGTGCGTATTTATATTTTAAAATAATGCGTGATACGGAATCAGTCATATTCTGTAAGCCGTGGCACGAACGGTTTTTTATTTTTTCTTATAACTTATATCTGAGAGGTTTTCATGTCTGTAAAACGTGCTGAAATCCATACCTGTTAGGGCTGTCAATCACCTATGCAGGTATTCCAGCAGCTAAGCGAGTCTCGTAAGCATAAAATTTTTATTTTTTGATATTTAAGTTTATTTTGGCAAGTTCATTCTCTCGATGGGTTAAAGTCGGCTGTTTTATTTAGAGACAGCAGCAAAGTCACGATATCATGTGCGGTGTCATAATCAAGATTTCCGGTCGGCTCATCTGTCAGTAACAATACCGGTTCACCAATTAGAGCGCGGGCTATAGCCACACGCTGTCGTTGGCCACCTGACAAGTCAGGAGGACGATGGGAGAGATGTTTAACCAGGCCTACTCGTTCAAGCTGTAACCGGGCCTTGATGGGATACAGCAATGTCTACTCGCAGCCATACTGACAACTTTCCCATTATCATTTGTAAAACTGTAGCAGCCAGTCCGCCAGAAGCTGTAAGTATTCATAATCCAGATCAAGCGAATTGCGAAAGGGGAATCAGATCATGCAATTACGCACCGGTTAAATGCACCACCGGGCATCGATACCCTCCGATAAACCCTCGGCGTGTCACACACGCGAAGCATGAAAATATCCCTGGCTGCACGATGAATTACCGAATATTCAAAGTCTGGCACCTGCTTCTTTACAGAATGTGTCAAAACGCCCCTCACTCCCGCACCGTGATGCCCAATGTCACCAACGCAGCGAATGCCTTCTGACGCTTCTGTTTCTACGTTAAGTTCGTACTTTACGTGAAGCGCTTCACAAATTTCTCTAAATCAATGCGTTAACGCTGATAAAAAATAACCTCAGTTATTCAAAAAGTTGTCCTTGATTTCCCGCAGCGCGTCTTTTTTATTCCGTGATCCTGCCCCACAAAACCCAATAAAAACGTTTTTATTAAAAACGTTTTTATGCAAGTCTGATTATAAGTTAATCACCAGTTAACAAACTGTTGTACCCGGCCGGAACAGCAGGCAAAAAATACGCCTTTAAAACATACGGGAGTCATCATGAGCGCTGAACAAAGCGAACAACAGGGTAAAACCGGAGCGCATATCGTCGCTGCTGCCCTGAAACGTCACGGGGTTGAGGTCATTTTCGGGCAGAGCATTCCAGCCGCCCTTTTTCTGGTCACCCCACAATATGATATTCGCCAGGTGGGGTATCGCGCCGAAAATGCGGGCAGCTATATGGCCGACGCTTATGCCCGTCTTTCTCATAAACCCGGAGTGGTTACTGCGCAAAATGGTCCGGCAGCAACGCTGCTGGTCGCAGGACTGGCGGAGTGTTTCAAAGCCTCGGTGCCAGTAGTCGCCATTGTTCAGGATGTACATCGCAAGATGGCCGATAAAAACGCCTTCCAGGAGCTTGACCATCTGGAGCTCTTTAAGGGCGTTGCTAAATGGACTAAACGCGTCAGTGAAATCGACCGGCTTGAAGATTACGTTGATATGGCCTTTACCGCAGCGACTTCAGGGCGACCAGGGCCAGCGGTGTTAATTATTCCTATCGATCTGTTTAATGAACAGGCCACCGAGACTTCACGCAAACATACTACCTCGACTGGTTACTTTCCGTTGGATCGCAGCGTTGCGGCCCCTGACGCTGTCAACGAAGCGGCAAAACTGTTGGCCGCTGCCCGCGCGCCACTGGTGATCGCTGGCGGCGGTATTCATCTCTCTGATGCTTCTGCCGCGCTGGCAGATTTACAGGAGAGCGCCAGTCTGGCGATTGCAACGACGGCAATGGGTAAAGGCAGCGTTGATGAAACGCATCCGCTTTCAGTCGGGGTGGTTGGCTACTTTATGGGTGAACGCGGTCGCACCCGCCATCTGCGTGAGCTGGTAACAGAAGCGGATGTAATTCTGATGATCGGGAATCGAACCAACCAGAATGGCACCGACAGCTGGACGCTCTATCCGGAGAACGCCCGCTACATCCATCTGGATATTGACGGGCAGGAAGTGGGGCGTAATTACGATGCCTTACGTCTGATCGGCGATGCCCGTCTGACGCTGGAGGCGCTGACTTCAGCCCTGCAAAAACACGATCTCAGCAAACGTATTCAGCAACGTGCTGAACTCAGCAAACGTATCGCGGCCGGTCATGAACGCTGGCAGGCGGAAATCAATAACACATTGAATCTGGATGCATCGCCCCTGCGCCCGGAACGTCTGATGCGCGATCTCGATAGCATACTGACGCCAGAAACTATCGTCGTAGCGGATGCCAGTTACTCCTCCATCTGGGTAGCCAATTTTCTGACCTCACGGGCAGTCGGTAGCCGTTTCGTGACGCCACGCGGTCTGGCAGGGCTTGGCTGGGGCTTCCCCTATGCGCTGGGCGCCAAAGTCGCGTGCCCGGAAGCGCCGGTATTTGCTCTGGTAGGGGACGGGGGTTTTGCTCATGTCTGGTCTGAGCTGGAAACCGCGCGCCGTATGGGGATCAACGTGGTGCTGGTGGTGCTCAACAATCAAATCCTTGGTTATGAAAAACATGCGGAGAAAGCGCTGTTTGGCGGCTACTCCGATGCCTGCGATTTTGCTGCGGTCGATCATGCCGCAGTGGCGCGAGCCTGTGGGTGTGAAGGGGTACGCATAGACAAGGCCGCAGATTTCCTGCCAGCGCTGCAAGCCGCTTTTGCCGCCAACACCACAACCGTTATTGATGTGGTGACCGATGAACGCGCTTATCCGCCGGTCACTCTGTTTGATAACAAAGATGGTCTCAATTACTAAACCGCCGGGAGAGCACGATGAAAAAAATTCTTAACAGCCCGGAAAACTACGCCGATGAAGCGCTGGAAGGAATGTGTCTGGCGTTCCCTCACCTTTATGCGCAGTCGGGTGAAGCGGGTCGGGTCATTACCCGTGCCACGCCAGCGACGAATAAACCCGGAATCGTTTCCGGCGGAGGCAGTGGACATCTGCCAACTTTTGCCGGTTACGTGGGGCCGGGTTTGCTGGATGCCTGTGCTGTTGGCAACGTATTTGCCGGGCCTGCGGTTATGGACTGTATGGACGCGATACGTGCGGCCAATACCGGAAAAGGCGTCCTGCTGCTTTTTGGTAACTACGGCGGCGACAAAATGAATTTCGCCATGGCGAGCGAAATGCTGGCAGCGGAAGGGATTGAAACCCGTACCGTGCTGGCCTGTGATGACGTGGGGTCTGCCGGGCGCGATGAGCGCCAGAAACGGCGTGGCGTAGCGGGGCTGATTTATGCCTACAAAATTGCAGGTGCAAAAGCGGAACAGCCCGATGCCACCCTGGATGAGGTGGCGGAAATTGCACAACGCGTCCTGGATAACACCGTCACTATCGGTGTGGCGCTTTCGCCCTGTACCGTGCCAGAAGCAGGAAAACCTACCTTTACCCTGGCTGATGACGAAATGGAGATCGGCATGGGGATCCACGGCGAGCCAGGCATTCGTCGCGGCCCGTTGCTGGCGGCAGATACGCTTGCCGACGAGATGCTAAAAACGCTGCTGCAAGACAGTGGTATCCAGGCCGGCGATCGCGTCGCGGTGATGCTGAACTCGCTGGGGGCCACGCCGCTGGAGGAGCTGTTTATTCTCTGGCGCCAGGTGCGGGTCGGATTGCACGATCGTGAAATCAGCCTTAGCCCGCCGCAAATTGGCCGTTATGCCACATCAATGGAAATGACGGGCGCCTCGCTGACCCTGCTGAAACTGGATGATGAGCTGGAGGCGTTACTGAACGCTCCTGTGATTTCCCCCTGGTGGAGTAATGTGTCATGAGCCTGAACGCAGAACAATTGTGCGCCGTGCTGCTGCGTTGCTGCAGCCGGGCAAAAGAAGCAGCAGAGGAATTAAACAGGCTGGACGGTCAGCTTGGCGATGGCGATCTTGGCGCTACCCTGGAGAAGTGCGCGCGCCTGACCGAGGCCGCGCTAGCCCCTACGCCGCAGGATATTCCTGCCGTATTTCAGGCTGCCTCCATGGCTTGTGCGCGCGCTTCCGGCTCCAGCTTCGGTACTTTGCTGGGCGTCGCTCTGCTGACAGCAGCAAAGCAGAATTCGGAAATGAAAACCCTCGATCTCCAGACTATTCCATCAATTCTGGAAGCCGTGCTGGCAGCGCTGATGGCGCGGGGAGGGGCCAGCCTGGGCGATAAAACGGTACTTGATGCTATTGATGCCTTAACCCGGACGCTGAAAACGCAGCCGCTGGAAAACTGGCCCAGCGTAGCTCCGCAGGCGGTGGCCGCAGCGCTGGAAACCTGGCGTCAGAAACCCAACAAAATAGGTCGCGCGCGTATGTTCGCTGAACGCTCCGTTGGCCTGGACGATCCCGGCATGGTGGCGTTCGCCCATTTGGTCGATGCCGCTACCGGCCGCACCACGCATTCACAGGAGGTATCCGGATGACAGGATCGCTGGAAGGATTAAAAGTTCTCGACTTATCACGTTTTATTGCCGGGCCAATGTGCGCTATGCAGCTTGCTGATATGGGCGCTGATGTGGTGAAAGTAGAGCGCAAAGGCAAGGGTGAAGATACCCGTCAGAACAAACCACAGTTGAACGATCAAAGCCTCTACTTTCTTTCGTTCAATCGCAACAAGCGTAGCCTTGAGCTGGACTTCCGTTCCGCAGAGGGGCAGGCGCAGTTGCGTCAGCTGATCAGCAAGGCTGATGTGCTGATCGAAAACTTCCGCCCCGGCACGATGGAGAAAATGGGCTGCGGCTGGGAGACGCTTCATCAGCTTAACCCCCGGCTGATTATGGTGCGGATTTCCGGCTTTGGTCAGAATGGTCCACTTGCGCAGCGTCCCTGTTTCGATGCTATTGCTCAGGCGATGAGCGGCATTATGAGTATCTCTGGTCAGCAGGATGGGCCGCCAACCATGGCGGGAACGTTTATGGTTGACTACGCTTCGGCGCTTTACGCCACTATTGGCACGCTGGCGGCGCTGAACGTGCGCCATGCCACCGGGCGTGGTCAGCTGGTGGAAGCATCGCTGCTGGAGAGCGCCGTCAGTATGCTTATCTCCGCCATTCCTGAGCAGGCACAGCTGGGGCGCACCATGAGCCGCGTCGGCAATCTCGACCGTTTTTCGGCGCCAGTTAACAGCTATCAGACGGCCGATCAGCGCTGGGTCTACCTGTCTGCAGGCACTGACGCGCTATTTTCACGCCTGATTGACGCGATGGGACGTCAGGATTTGATGGAAGATGCCCGCTTCAATAATTATCACGCTCGTCTGGCAAACAATGTTGCCATCGACGCGGTGGTGGCTGACTGGGTACGTTCTTTTCCCGCCGATGACGTGGTGATGTTAATGGATCACGCGGGCGTTCCCTGTTCGGCGGTCGCCACCATTGATGAAGTCTTAAAGAACCCGCAACTCAAAGCGCGTAACCAGCTGGTGGATATAGATCATCCCACCGCCGGCACTTATACCACTCATGGCGTGACAGTGTCACTCTCCGATACACCAGGATCCATTCGTCGGGCACCGCCGGTACTGGGTGCGCACACCGATGAAGTCCTGAGCGAATGGGGCATTAAGAGAGGAGAACAGCATGGCTCGTATTAATCCTGAACTGCGCGAACCCACTTATGAAAATGTACGGGTCGATGAGTTAATCGGTCCGCTGCGAATTGATGCGGATGAAGCGTACCGCCGCCGCGCCTGTTTTGCGCTTGATGATTACAGCCCGGAATATACCGGCGCGGATGCACGCTGGGTGCCTGCACCGATGCTGGGACGTGATCTGGTGGCGCTGTTCTGTAGCGTTTACGATCCCAGCCGCACCGTCGGGCTGCATCAGAAGGAGGAGATCTGGTTTCTTAATCCTGTACCACTTAATGCCCGGCTCAGCTATACCGGCAGGTACACCGATAAATATATGAAACGTGGCAAAGGTTATACGGTTTTTGATACCGAAGCGCGCGACGCCGACAGCGATACACCCTATGTACGCCAGATCAGCACTGAGATCATGCGTATTCCTGACAATATTCAGCTTGGCACCGGCAATGCGGCGAAAACGTTACAGGCGGACCACATCGACCCAGTGTGGCCTGAAAATATCACGCCGCTAACGCATGCCCGGCGGAATATGGCGCCCGGTACGCCTGTGCAGCCGCTACAGAAGCGGCCCGAGCAGGGGCAGATGACGGTGTTTTCGGGCGGTAATACGCAGTGGTACAACATCCACACCGACATTGAAGTGGCGTTAAAAGCGGGATTCCGTGACACCCTGGCGCAGGGAATGATGGAAACCTGTTGGATTGCCGAAATGCTGGCACGTTTTGCGGGCCCCGCCTGGCACACGTCCGGCTGGATAAAAATGGCCTATATCAGACCGGTTTACCGTGGCGACACCATCACCTGTAAAGCGGTAGTCGATGAGATGCAGGACGATGTGGTGAAGTTGCATGTCTGGGCGGAGAACCAACACGGTGAACGTACCGCTGTCGGCTGGGCCAGCAGCAGAATACAACGTTAAGATGCACCTCTTTTTTACCCAGGCCTGCTTCCGGCTGTAACAGGTCTTTTTACCTCGATACAAAACAACGCACCCAAGGGCGTGCGGGCTTTCGCTCACCCCAAAGGTACCTAAACCCTACAAGCCAACTGCCAGGGGAAATGATATGAACAGAGTTAACAACCAGGCGGCCAGTGACAACGTCGATAAGAAAAAATTGAGCCGGGTGGCTTTCGCCAGCCTGATAGGAACATTCATTGAGTTTTATGATTACTTTATCTATGGTGCGGCGGCGGCGCTGGTCTTCCCGCATCTGTTTTTTACCGAACTGTCGCCGACTGTCGCTACCATTGTCTCTTTTGCCACCCTCGGCGTAGCCTTTATTACGCGTCCCATCGGCGCGGTGATCTTTGGACACTATGGCGATACCGTAGGGCGTAAAGCAATGCTGATCGCCTCCGTCAGTATTATGGGGATCGCCACTGTCATTATCGGTCTGCTACCCACTTATGAAACCATTGGCCTTGCGGCACCTGTTCTGCTGGTGATCGTTCGTCTGATTCAGGGGCTGGCCGTCGGCGGGGAGTGGGGCGGCGCCACGACAATGATGATTGAGTATGCTCCGAAGCAAAAGCGCGGTTTCTATGGCACCTTTGTGCAGCTGGGTAACGTGCTGGGTGTGCTCTGCGCCACGGGTTCCTTTGCGCTGGCATCTATGCTGCCGAAAGAGACTTTCCTTGACTGGGGCTGGCGCGTGCCTTTCCTTGCCAGCATTATCCTGATGCTGATCGGTATCTTTATTCGTATGAAGATCGAAGAGCCGCCGATGTTTAAAAAAATGCTGAAGGAGCGCGAAAAAAGTAGCCTGCCGATTGTTCAGGTATTCAAAAAATTCCCCCGCCAGATTTTCCTTGCGGCTGGCCTGCGTATCAGCGAAAGCGTGGTGGGTTACCTGATAATCAGTTATGTGCTGCAATACACGACCTCGAAGTTCAATATGCCGAGCAGCACTGTGCTGACCGGCGTGATGATAGCCGCCGCTACCGGGTTAATTGCCTTCCCGCTGTGGGGCATATTGTCTGACAAAATTGGCCGCCGTGCGGTGTTTCTAATCGGCTCGTTTGGCTCCTGTCTGCTGGCCTATCCGTTTTACTGGCTGGTGGATAGCGGCACCGTCTGGGGCGTGTATCTGGCGCTGTTTCTCGGCTACAGCTTTGTTATCGGCTCAATGTACAGTATCGAACCCTGCTATCTGTCGGAGATGTTCACAACTGAGGTGCGCTACACCGGGGTTTCGGTGGGTTCGCAACTGGCGGGAGTATTTGGTGGCTTTACACCGATGGTTGCCACGGCTCTGGTTGCCTGGGCAGGCGGCGGTTTCTGGCCAATTGCCTGGATGGTTATTGTTTCTGGCGTTATCACGGGCTTCTGCGCACTGGGAACGGGCGAGACCATGCACCGCGATCTGCACGACGAGAAAGATTTTGAAGCAACAGAAAAAACGCGCAGCGACAGCTTACTGATAAAAAGCCGTTAATACCGAGCCAGAGAGGCTTCGTGCCTCTCTGGTCTGAGGTAGGCCACTCGCGCGGTAAAAACGTTTTTTTCACTTTTGACGTTTATGTAATAATCGCCTCATTCTTTTATGTTTTTACGAAAGTCAGGAAGTTGCCGAATGACCAGAAAACCTCTGCAAAGCAAAACCCATTCTGCCAGTGGCAAAGTTTCTATCTTTGACGTGGCACGTGAAGCGGGCGTGGCGGTTTCAACGGTCTCCAATGCGCTGAGTAACAAAACTATCGTGAGGGAAACCACTCGCGAGCGGGTACAGGCAGCGGCGGACAAGCTCGGCTACCGCGTTTCCGTGGTGGCCCGTTCCTTGCGAATGCAACGCACCTTTACGTTAGGCGTGCTGCTGGCAGATATTGCCAATCCCTCGTCGCCCGATTTTCTGCGCGGCATCGAAGATGTTGCCGATCGGGAGCAATGCAGCCTGCTGGTATGCAATACCGACGGGCAGCTGGAAAAGCAGCTGGCGCAGATGCGGGTGTTACTGGATCGCCGCGTTGACGGCCTGGTGATGCTCTCCCAGCACTGCGAGCAGCCGGAGATACGAGCGCTGCTGGAAAATGGTGATACGCCCTATGTCATGATCCAGCGCCGTTCGCTGCATCATGACGATAATTATGTCGGTGCCAATAATGAGGAAGGTATTGGCGCAGCGGTGAAACATCTGGTTGGGCTGGGACATCAGCGTATTGCGTTAATCCGTGGGCCGCGCGACTCATCTACTGCTGATGAACGCTATGAAGCGTATCTGAATAGGTTGCATGCTTATCAGTTGCCGTTGCAGGCAGATTATGTGGCGCAGGGCGATTACCATGTCAGCGGCGGTTATACCGCAGCGAAGCAGTTTTTTGCTCTGGATCCGCGCCCAACGGCTATCCTGGCCGCAAACGATATGAGCGCCATCGGTGTGATGAACGCAGCGCATGAAGCGGGTTTGCGCATCCCCCAGGATCTCTCGCTGATTGGGCTGGATGACATCGAAATGGCATCTTTTTCGCCGATCAATCTCACGACCATTGCCCTGCCGCGTCGCGAGATGGGCGCGGCTGCTACCTCGCTGGTAATGAAAATTATCCGTCAGAAAAGCCTGCCTAAGCCAAAACAGAAAATCTTTCCGATGAAGCTGATTGTACGGGGTTCTACCGGACGCCCTGGCAAGGAGTAAGGCGTTTCCGGCAGCGCGGCTTGCCACTGCATATCACAACGGGCGCACCAAAAAAACCTGACGCGCCCGTGCACTCAGAAAGTTTTTAACTGATAAAGCGTGCCGAAAGGATCGATCTTCTCGCGAATCAACTGTAGTTCTTGCGCACCAGGCTCAACGGTCTGCGGTGGAACGCCTTCGACGATCGGTTCAAAACTCATTGCACCGATCACGCTTTCCAGCGTTTCACCTGGATGCACTGAACGCAGCCGCATACGTTTTGATTCAGGATGGAAATCGAAAATCGCCTTATCCGTTACGCACAGTGCCGGTCCGGGGCCTGGTAGACCCAGTTTTGCGCGGCTATCGCCGCCGTCGAGATAACCCACGCTGGTAATAAAATCCACTTTCGGCACAAAAGCGCGTGGTGTGAGATCGGTGACAATAATCGGTCGCTTAATAAAGGCCAGATGTTCGGTCTGCGCCAGACAACCCACCAGCCGGGTTTTGGGCGGCTGGCTGCCGCCAATTTCTGTAATGTTCAGATTGCCGTACTGGTCTACCTGCGGTGCGGATTCAAAAGAGACATCGAAACGGCCACGCGTTACCATATCGATCTTATAGCCTACATCCTGTGGCGATGCCGCAGCCGGCCAGTGCGTATAGGCATCCTGCAACAGCGCTTCCGGGATACGGTCTAACGCTGGCGTAAGCAAGTTGCCCCAGTAAATAGAAAAGCCAGGCGCGTGAAGCAGCTGTGCCAGACGGGCCGCCGCGATAGGAATGCCTACGGCGAGAGTAAACGCGCGGGCGGCAGTGCCAAGCCCCACAAAGCCCAATTCATCATCCTGCAATTCGTGCGCGATGGCGCAAATCATCAACTCTTCGGTGGTATAATTCTTCTGCGTCATACTTAAAACTCCCGCGCAACGTCAAAGGCTTTCAGGGCGCTAAACGACCCAACTTTTTCCACATACTGGCTGCGTTCCGGGCAGCTAAATACGTACTCCTCCAGCCATTTTCTCGCCCCTTCTGGCGTAGCTGAAGCGGCCAGCCAGCCTTTTAACGCCGCTTCATCTTCATTGTAAAAGCCGTCGGTGGCGGTGGGATGAGCGCCATAAGGGACTTCAATCAGGGCCTCTACCAGCGTGTGCGGGATATAGGTAAGCGCCGGTCGCTGGCATACCTGCTGATGTGGAATAATCTTCTCAACAGTGACAATCAGCCGTTTCGACGCCGATGCCATCATCTGATCAATATCATCGCTATCGCGAACCACCGGCCACTGAACATTGCCATATTCATCGGCTGCATAGCCGTGCAGCAAAGTGAAATCGGTGTCAGCTGCTTTCAGTGCCAGCATCGGTTGACCACTGAACGGGCAGTTCAGCGGTTTAATCTCTTCAGGGCTTTTATCTACCATACCGGTGCCGAGCAGCGCTTTGGACGGCAAAAACGGCAACCCCATTGCCGCGGCGCGAAAACGGGCGACGAAAGCAGATTCTGAATAATCATGGGTAGCAATTTGCCCGCTTTGCACTGCACGGCGGAAGTTTGGTGCCAGGCCGTGGCGGAAGAAACCCGCATAAATCCCCTCCCAGCGCTGGATCGCCTCACTGGCCGCCAGCATATCTGTCGCCAGGGTAGTGGCCCAGGTCAGCAGGGTAAGATCGCGCTTACGCTGGCGTACCAGCTCATGTACCAGCGCCATCGGCTGGCGGCGCAGCAGCGAACCGCCCAGCGTAATGCTGGCACCATCGGGAATACGTGCCACAGCCTCACGAAGAGTAGTGAGTTTACTTTTCATCATTGTGCCTCATTAGGATGGGGGATCAGGGCGCCATGCGGGTTCACCACCTGGCGTAACAGAGAGAGTTCTTCGGCGGTAGGCCAGGGCGTGGTCGGCACATCGGCGGTGTGTATGCTGAAACCGGTACTGACGCGCACCTCATCAGGCGATACACCGGGATGAATACTGTGCAGCTGTGCCCGGCCATGCTGACGATCAAAATGAAGTATCGCCTTCGGGGTGATAATCCACTGCGGGCCGCCGTGGTGCAGCCCAAGCGCATCACGCCCTGACTGGCCGCCAGGCCAGCCGACACCAGAAACATAATCAACCTTTTCGACAAAGGTGCGAGTCTCATGGCTGGGCATCATCAGATATTCGCGACCAAAACAGGTCATATGTTCGGGCAATAAAATTGACCCGACCAGACGTACGCGTGGCCGCTGGTAATCACCGATACAGGTACTGTTAATATTGCCTTCAGCATCTACCTGTACGCCGGAACCAAAACCAAAATCGACATCTCCGCGCCGTACCGCATAGTGGCCGGGATAGGCCTGCATCTGCGCCTCGCAGGGCAAGTTTTGTAATGCATTATCAAATTCTGCTGAGGGCAGCGCCTGTAGCTGGCTGAGATCGGGATTAATACACCATCCCGCCAGCAAAATAGTGAGATCGGGCGCATGAGTCTGCTGCGCAAATGCCATCGCCGCCAGCGGGATACCGGTGATATAAAGCGCGGCGGCACGGCCAGTGGCAAGACCCGTAAAACCGACCTCACCATTACGCATCTGTTTTGCCAGGAGGATGGCGATAAGTTCTTCGCGAGTACAGGCAGGATGGCTCATTGCGGGATCGCCATATTACGTAACGCCAGAAGACGGCGATTGCCAGACTGGTCGAGATAAGCCTGATGATCGGCAACGCCAGTAATATGCTGTTGCAGCCATTG
This sequence comes from Mixta mediterraneensis, assembly GCF_030283135.1. NCBI lineage: Bacteria > Pseudomonadati > Pseudomonadota > Gammaproteobacteria > Enterobacterales > Erwiniaceae > Mixta > Mixta mediterraneensis. Next base: position 41,968 of record NZ_JASUAZ010000028.1, read on the forward strand.
TGCAAAACGCTGCGGCGTAGCACTGGCGGTGACGTAATCCCAAAAAGCCCTTTCGTCACAGTCGTAGATCCCAGGCACTGAGGTAGGATGCGCGCCAAAAGGGGCTTCTACGATATGCGTGGTGCGGAAAGCGGGGATCTCTACCAGATGCGGCTGGCGGCTAAGCTGTTGCGGGCTGACAATTTTCTCAACGCTGACAATGACCCTGTCACAGCAGCGCGATAGCGTAATATCAGCGCTCTGCGGCAGCATCTTGCGGCTATGAAAGGCGACATTGCCATATTCGTCACCCAGCGGCGCATGCAACAGCACTACATCCGGGTTGGCGGGCGGCACAGCCCACATCTGTCTGGCGGTAACCGGGCAGGCGAAAGGGACAATGTCCGGATTGTTTGCAGCGACTCCGCTGCCGCCAAGAAAGGTGCAAGGCCAGAAGGGAAGGCCCTCCTGCGACGCACGAAACCGATCCCATGCGATCAATTCCGGATAATCTACCGTTTTCAGGACGCCACTTTCAGCGGCGCGACGAAAATTACGTGCCAGACCAAAGCGCTCCAGCCCCACATAGGATGTTTCAATACAGTGCAGGACGCCGGCGCCAGTCAGTAGATCGGCCTCAATACCATTTAAGATACCGATCAGCGTCAACTGTCGCTTCTTCTGACGTACCAGCTCAGCCGTCAGAGCCATGGGCCGCTGGTAGATAGCAAAGCCACCCAGCGCAATGCGTTCGCCATCTCTGACGGTGCTGACCGCTTCCTTAAGGCTGGTTAATTTTACCGTTCTTTTCATGTTACCTTCTGATTTTAAATGAATTTAATATGGTAACGATCCCACACGAGGAGCAAAAGAAACGCTGGTGTATCCAGCGCAAAACCGATTATCAAACGCCTGTCTGCTTTTTAAACTAACAAACTTTAAAAACGCTGAATGTGAGATCGATCCCAGTTTAATTTTTCAACGCAATCATGTATAACCACAGGGTCTGTTAAAAGGGGATGACATGAAAAAAAGAGTGATGCAATCCACTGGCAGCCGCGCAACGCTGGCAGATATTGTCCGTGAATCGGGCATGTCCCGCTCAACCGTTAGTCGTGCGCTAGCGGGGAAAGGCTACGTCAGCCCGGATAAAAAACAGCTCATCCTCGATACCGCTGAGAAACTGGGGTATCGCGTTTCTACTCTCGCCCGAGCGCTACGTACTCAGCGCTCCATGACGCTTGGCGTACTGGTGGCAGATATTACTAACCCCCTGTTTCCGGCCATAGTGAAAGGGATCGATGAAGTCGTAAGTGCAGCTGGCTATACGCTGTTTCTCTGCAATACCGATGAGAACAGCCAGCGCCAGCAGACGTTAATTCGTTCGCTGCTGGATCGCCATATAGATGGGTTGATCTTAGTGTCGCAGACTCTGAATGAAGCTTCGCGCAATTTACTGAAAAATGGGCCACCATGCGTTTTTGTTAATCGCATGCCATCCACTGTAAAAGGTGACTATATTGGTCCCGATAACGTCCAGGCGATCAACCTGCTGCTGGAGCATCTGCAGAGTCTGGGGCATCGCCACATCGCCTGTATTACCGGCCCGGCGCAATCATCCACAGCGCGGGAGCGCAAAGAAGCATATCTGGCAGGGATGCAGCGCCTGAACTTTCCTGTCCAGCCCGGTTATGTGATCGAAGGGGATTACCATGGCAGCAGCGGCAAAAAGGCGGTAGCACAGCTATTGCAGTGCCAGCCGCAGCCCACAGCCGTACTGGCAGCGAATGATTTCGTAGCCCTCAACGTTATCAACGGTCTGATAGAACAGGGTATGGCGGTGCCAGACGATATTTCAGTCTGTGGCTTTGATGATGCTTTTGGCATGCATTTCAGTGCGCTGGCGCGGCTGCAGGAGAAAGGTCTCACCACTATTGCTCAACCTAAGCGTGAACTCGGCCAGGCGGCAGCACGAGCGCTATTAACCCGCATTAATAATCCGCATGAGGCGATTAGCCGAACCATCCTGCCCGTGACGTTGCAGGTAAGAGATACGAGCGGGAAAGCTTGATGTGAGAAAACATAGCGCCAGGCGGTTTTTTACTACTGCATTTTGCACAACGGGTTCTTGAGGCAAGAGTCCCTGATAGCTGTTAAAACATAGCTGAACGAAACCCGGAAACCCTCAAGCCCTGCATTTATATCGCAGGGCGCTTGTTTTCGCTCGCAGGCCAGGCACGGATCCAGGCAGCTTCATCTTGACGGTAAAAGTATGGCAGGCGGGGGGCAGAGATATGAGTGTCGGATAAGCGGTGGAGCGTTAATTTAACATAATCTTGATTATGCGCACCAGTGCGCAGATAAGCCCGTTCGGAAAGAATTTGTTGCCGGATACCCAGGAAAAAACAAACCGCACCCCGGGTTGATGTGAAAGCCTGTCACCGACGATAGCCATTCTGTCACACA
>NZ_JASUAZ010000029.1:0-43086 GCF_030283135.1 Mixta mediterraneensis
AAAGATAAGCTGAAAAGCGGTCAACTCCAGAAGAAAACGAAAGCAACAACGCTCGAATGATTCAAAGGGGGTGGGTCAGTTTTACTTTGGCAGGGTGGGTCAGAATTCGATCGGTATTGACAACTGGTGCGGCTGAAAATAATTCGGCCTATGTTGTGACTGAAAAATAGCCTGATAGCTGCATTCGTATTTAGCCCCATGGCGGGGTGATGCTATGCAAGGTGGTATGATGGCGAGACAAGAATATCACCTGAGTAGGTCAGAAACGTATTAACAGGGACGTCTAATTATGCCGCTATAAAGCGGCATAATTTTATGTTGATCTAGCCATGAAAAGTATCAGCACCACCTGTATGGCAGACCTTACTAGATATACTCGATTTTCGAGTAACTTATTTTCAAATTTATTGAATAATGTTAACTTAATATTACCTAACACTCCCCTCAGTTTTATTTGTCAGAAAATTACCGTTGATATTTTCCATCTTCTGTAACGTAGCATCCATCTTATATTGAGGTTGAATCCAGTAAAAATGATACAGTGTTGATTTAAGTATCAAAAGGTGACTTTTTATTGTGGTTATTAGTTACATCATACAAGAGATTCAAAAATAAAACACCCAAAACCAAAAGTCTCGCAAAATAAGTCAAAATGAGCTCTTTACCTTTTAAGATAAAAGAAGCGGGATAATGTGACTTTTATAAGTTTCTCTAAATGTATGCTGTAACTAAATCGAGGCTATTATGTACATTTTAATCATTACGGATCTCGTCACGGAGTCGCTGATTTAATTAAACTAACTCACCATAACAACCTGGTTCCGAATTGTTTTACTCAAGTTTGTGAAGCCTGCTGATGATTTGTGAAATATCGGCAGAAAAGTACTCCATGACGCTCAGCCATATAATGTTACGTTTATCGAAGCCCTGATAGTTGGTTAAAACAGACCTGCGGGAAAGCCTGAATATCATAAACGGTAAAACCATTGGGATTCAAAGAGATAAAACCTCCTGGTAATAATTAAAGCCAGTTGGCCAGTAAAGCTGTCAGACGTACGTGCGCCGCGCTATCGCCTGCGATCGCAAGGCTACAACGCGTGCCCGCCGTGAGTAATGTGTCGTGCGGCAGCGCATCCAGTTCGATGTGCACCGGAATACGCTGTGCCAGGCGGCTCCAGCTAACCGGCTCTGGTGCTCAGATGGCTTTGGGTTCCGCTGTGATAATGGCGAAAAGTTGCGGTGACCTTCGCGCAGGACTGCTGCGACAGGGAGAGCATTGACTGGCCAGCAAGCACCGGAGGCTATGACAAAGAAACGGTGCAGGATGTCATGCTGGGTGCGGTAGAAAAACGCTTCGGAAGACAGCAGCCAACAAAGTAGCTGACGGATATATAGGATCAAATCCAGCATGGGCGGCACCGATATGAACAACCTCAAGCGCTTCCTGAAGTTCATCAAAGAAAAAGTGGATGATCCACCTGAAATCCTATGGCTACGACACGGCAGAGGAAAAAATGGGGCACACCACCACTTTTATCTGAACAGCGGCAGATTTTCCGAGAACAGCTGGCTGGAGAACATGCTGCGCGGCGTCTCAATCGATGGCTGGGCAGATAAATTCCAGTGGATGCTGAATGAACTGAAAGACATGCCTTCTGGTGAATCGCCTGTTGTGGGATCAGAAGGGCGCAGCAAGGTTGCATCATCCTGAACACGACAGGTGGCGTACAGACTGGAAAGAATATAAAATATTCAAATTGACCATTTTGATTAATCTGGAGTTGCTATGAACAACTTTACGGCCAGCGAAGCAAAGATGCAGTTTGGCGAGCTACTTAGCCAGGCCATGCGCGAACCCGTCAGTATTACCAAAAATGGCCGCCCGAAGGCGGTCATGATGTCGTGGGAAGACTATAGCCAGATTGAAGCGCTTAAAGTGCAGCACCTCCGCGCCACGCTGGCGCGCTCCGTTGAACAGGCTGAGCGCGGCGAGCTGTACGATACAGACGAGGTGTTCAGCCCGCTGACAGCGGACGAGCTGGCAAAAGCAAGGGAATAGAGCACAGAGATGTCGGTACGCTACACAAAAGACGCGCGGAACCAGATCCGTTCTATCCGCGCTTACTCGCAGCGACGCTGGGGTCAGGAAGTTGCTGAGCTGTATGCGCAGTCACTTCGCGTGACCATGACGGAAATCCTCGACCGAAAGCCTTCTCCTGGCCTGAACCGCAGTAATGACCTCGGCGAAGGCATTCTCAGCTTTCCCTGTGAGAGCCACCTCATTTACTACCGCGAGACGGATTACGGTATTGTGATTCTTGGCGTCCTGCACCACTCACAGGATGCTGTGCGCCATCTGCCACATAGCAACAGCCCTGCTTAATACGGCCGCGCTGCGCTCTGCTACTGCGCGTCTTTCGGCTTTTACCGTAGCGGCTAGCAAGTCTCGCCACCATCCCGATGTAGTTGCCTCTTTTCCGTACAGTTGGCGGATTAAATCATCCAGCACCTGACAGGCTCCCTCTATATCTGAACAGCGGATTGTAGTGGTTTACTGAATAAGCTTGTAGGGATTTTCACACTTTTAGGTATGCAAACCTTTAATCACAAAAGATCACAAGGGAGAGTGAAACAATAAAAATTCATTATACATTTTAAAATCATTAACTTAAATAATTTCCAATGCTAATTGGAAGTATGAAAACTGTGAGATTGCTCATCTATTTGTGAAAATTTTTTGCTCAATGCGCTTCCGGAAACCCCGGAACAGGCTTCTGCCTACTCACCGTCATTTGCGCTATCGATGTTAACCATCTTGCTGCCACCGATCCTGATGATGCTAAAAACGCTGGCAAAGGGGCACCTGGAGGCAGAAAGCACCGCTGCTGTTCTACTCAATACCGTAGGTGATCCTATTGTTTCGCTGTTAATCGCCGTGCTATTTGCCATCTGGGCACTGGGTATTAAAAGCGGCATGAATATGGCGTAACTGCAAAAAATCCTCGGCAAATGCCTTGGCCCCTGTGCTGCCATCATCTTAATACTAGGTGCCGGTGAAGGATTGAAAGAGATGCTGCTCGCCACTAACGTCAGTAAATTGATTGCTGATTCGGCGCTGCATTGGAATATTTCGCCACTGGTGCTTGCCTGGCTGGTTGCCGCGTTGATTCGTATTGCCATTGGCTCCGCTACCGTTGCGGTAGTGACAACAGCAGGGATTATGGCGCCGTTAGCAGCGCACAGTGGCGTCAATCTGGAGTTGCTGGTGCTGGCAACCAGCACCGGTGGGCTGATGCTGTCTCACGTCAATGATTCAGGGTTGAAGAGGAGGGGCTAAGGCTCCCTCCCCTCAATTTTTGGCTGATCCGCCCTGAATAGCGTTGACACATTTACCTCGTCCACTGAGGATAATGTGAGGAACCAGTATGTTAAATGCACCAACGCGATTACTCTCTGTCCTTTAAACTGGCCGTTGTCGAAAAAGGCGAAATGATCTACCGTCAGGCGCAAGACCGCTACGGGACCCAGGATAGCTCCACCGTCATGAAGTGGCTACGTAAATACGGCTATCCCGACAGGCTCTCATCCCCTTCAACAAGAACGTGCAGAGTCAACATGCCAAAAGTATCCCTTACTCCTGAGCAACGTATTAAATAACTGGAACAGCAGCTGGCTGAATCTGAAGTCAAGGCTCAGTTTTTTGAAGCCGTTGTGAAAGTCATGAATACGGCTTCCCTGTTCTGCTTCATTATGTGAAGCAATTTCCTGATTTGTTCTTTGATTCGCTTCACGCAATCTTCCCTTGCCGACGCAACTTCTCACCAATATCCATACGCTAAGTTTCAAGACATGACGCGTCTCTACGACGCGACATTTACCCTCTGGAGGTCGTATGGAGAATTCAACCCGTCACTATGACGGTGAGTACGTGGCGACAGAAACCAAAAATACGCCAAAACGTACCGCCAAAATCATGATGGCAGCCGGGATTGGTCATTTTATCGAGTGGTTTGATTTTGGCTTATACGGCACCCTGGCAGCAATTATCGCCAGTAACTTCTTTATCAGTTCCGATCCGGCCACCGCGCTCTTGAAATCCTTTGCCGTGTTTGGCTCTGGCTTTTTAATGCGACCGTTGGGTGGTTTCTTTTTCGGTTCAATGGGCGATCGACTTGGACGGCGAAAAGTGCTGGTGACAGTGATCGTCATCACCTCGATGTCCACTTTTGTAATGGGCATTCTGCCGACCTGGCATCGGGTCGGGATTATCGCGCCAGTTTTACTGGTGATTACCCGATTGGTGCAAGGTTTCGCGGCAGGCGGTGAAAGCTCCGGCGTCATTACCTATCTGGCAGAAAGTGCTGCGCCCCAGCGCCGTGCAACGCTCACCTGCTGGAGTGAAAACTTCAGTTTTATGGCATTTGTCTGCGGCTCAGGCCTGGTGCTGCTGTTGACCTATTGGTTGGGTGAAACGGCGATGAATGACTGGGGTTGGCGCATTCCTTTTTTGCTGGCTGCACCGCTCGGATTGGGTGGGTTATACATGCGCCGTAACATGGAGGACTCAGCAGAATTTCACAAGTTGAAGACCAGCGGCAGAATCGAAAAGTCTCCATTGCGCACCACTCTCAAAACTTCATTGTCGGCGTTGCTGTTTTGTACCGGTTTCGTAGTGATCAAAGCGGTCAGCAGTTGGGTACTGCAATCGTTTATGCCCGGCTATTTATCGACGCATCTGCAATACAGCCGCACCGATTCCTATCTGATCACCACGCTGGGCTTGCTGAGCGTCGCCATCTGCATGCCCATCACCGGCTATCTGTCGGATAGATGGGGACGGCGCCCGCTGATGCTGTTGGGATGCGCCGGTTTCATCCTGTTGACCTACCCCGCCATGCTGTTAATGACACAAGGTTCGGTGAGCAGCTCCATCGCGGCGATGAGCCTGTTGGGCGTATTTGTTGCGCTCTTCAATGGTGGCTGTGGCGCTGCGATGGTTGAGCTGTTCCCAACTGCAATCCGCTATGGCGGCATCGCCATGTCCTACAACTTTACTGTGGCGGTGTTTGGCGGCGTGACGCCGCTGGCCTCAGCCAGTCTGATCTCCTTCACGGGCGATCCGCTCTCACCCGCCTGGTACGTGATGATCACCGCGCTGATTTCATTCATTGCGGTGTGGTTTACCAAAGAAACGGCCGGAAAAGTATTGGATTAACGACAACTGGAGTCTGTATGCACATAACGAATGTTGAGTGTTTCCCACTCAAAATAACCCCGCAACAGGTCTATCTTGGCGGTAAGGCGGATGAAAGCGCCCCGGATTACTACTATCGCCCAGAATACCGCTGTGTTTATTCACGCAAGATGGAAACCTGTCTGGTGAAAATAACCACCAGCGAAGGCCATGTCGGTTGGGGAGAAGCGCTGGCGCCGGTCGTGCCGCAGGTGATCGCAGAATTGATTAATCAGTTATTTACGCCATTACTGATCGGCGAATCGCCCTTCTCCAGCGGCGTGCTTAACGCCAGGATGTATGACTCCATGCGCGATCGCGGGCACATCAGCGGGTATCACATTGATGCCATCGCTGGTGTGGATATCGCGCTGTGGGACCTCAAAGGTAAAATTCTCGGTTTGCCAGTTCATCAATTACTCGGCGGCGCATTCCGCGAGGCGATTCCTTGCTATGTCTCCGGTTTGCCAGAGCCCGATATCGACAGCCGCTGCGGCCTCGCCAGACAATGGCAGGAGAAAGGCTTCAATGCTGTTAAGTTAGCGCTGGGCTACGGTGTGCGTGACGACATCAAAAATATCCGCGCCATTCGCGAAACACTGGGCGACGAGGCGCAAATTTTTATCGATGCGCACTGGAATTACAGTGTGGCAGACGCCACCGATTTAGCGACGCAACTGCATGCACTGGGCGTCGGTTTTCTGGAAGCCCCACTGCTGCCAGAAGATATCGCCGGCCATCGTGAATTACGCGCCAAAAGCGCGATCAGCATCGCTTTAGGCGAGACCGAGCGCACCCGTTATCAGTTCAAAGTGGTCATTGAACAACGTGCGGCAGACATTCTCCAACCCGACGTCGGCAGAACCGGCATCAGTGAACTGATGCACATCGCGTCACTGGCTGAAACGTGGAATCTGCGTGTGGCACCGCATTTAAGTGTGGGTTTAGGGCCGTGTATCGCCGCATCCATTCATACCGCTGCCGCCATACCCAACCTGTTTATGCTCGAATACCAACCGCCGGTTTTTGCCATCGCTAATCAATTGCTGAAGCAGCCACTGATTTGCAATCACGGTGAGTATCATCTGCCTCAGGGCGCAGGATTAGGCATTGAAATCGATGAAGATCGCGTTCGCGACGTTGTGATGGAGGCAACATGTTAAAAGGTAATGTACCCATTCTCGCCACCGCATTTGATGAGCAGGGCCAGCTGGATTTGGCATCCATTGAACGCCTGGTGAAATTTCTGCTGCAACACGGCATTGACGGCCTGGCGCTGTTTGGCAATGCCTCGGAAGGTTACGCCTTAACACAGGAAGAGAAGCAAGCGTTGTTTTACTGCGTCAAAAAACAGGTGGGTGATTTACCGCTGGTGGCGGCGGCTGGCGGTGCTTCATCCGCCGTCGCCATTGAAGAGATCAACCGGGTGCGTCGCTGGGGCGCGCAGGTGGCGATGGTCAATCCACCCTCGGTGGTGAAGCCCGGTCCAGAGGAGATTTATCGCTTCTGGCGCGACATCTGCCAGGCCTGCGATATCGACATCATGATTCAGGATGCGCCACTGATGACCGGCGTTAACATTCCGGTGCCGACGCTGGTGCGTTTGTGTCAGGACTTCCCCACCATCAGGTACATCAAAGTGGAACAACCGCCAACCACGCTGAAAATCACTGCGTTAAAGCAGGCGCTTGGCGAGAGCGTGGGCCTGTTTGGCGGCCTGAACGCAGGGTTCCTGTTTGAAGAATTATGCCGTGGCGTGACGGGCACCATGCCCGCTTGCGAATTCCCGGATGTGATCAATGCCATTCTGGCGGCCTGGCAGCAGGATCGCCATGAGGCGCAAGCGCTGTTTTATCGCTATCTTCCTTTCCTGCGCTACGGCGTGCAGCCGGGGATCGGCGTTGCCATTCATAAAACCGTGCTGCATTGGGCCGGGATTTTTGCCAGTGATTACGTGCGAGAGCCGGCAAAAAGTCTGGATGACACCACGCGTCAGGAATTGAAAGAACTTACTGAGTTTCTACGCCTGGCCGCGCTGGGAGGACGACCATGAACTACATCGCTGTAGACTGGGGCACCAGCAACTTCCGCGCGCTAAGCGTGCGCGATGGCGTGCTGATTAAATCGGTGCAAGACAGTTGTGGCGTCGGCAAATGCCAGCAAGACGCCTTGCCCGGAATGTTAAAGCAGCAACTGCTGCGGCTTGATGATGCTTATGATGAACAATTGCCCGTGCTGCTCTGCGGCATGATCGGCAGCAATATCGGTATTGCTGACGCAGGTTATCTCGACATGCCACTTAGCTTTTCTCAGCTACTCGGTAAAGGCATGAAGTTGCCGGGCATCTTGCCTAATCCGCTGACCCTGCGCCCCGGTATTTGTGACAAACGGGTGAATGAGATCTGCCGTGGCGAAGAGATGCAACTGGCTGGCGCCCTGACGCTTTCTGATGCCTCCACGTTTGCCGCCGTCGGTACCCACAGCAAGTGGCTCAAGGTTAAGCGCTCACAGCAGCAGGTCACGGGTTTACAGACCTTGATTACCGGGGAGCTTTATCATCTTTTGCTCAAGCATTCTGTGGTGGGAAAAGGTTTGCCGGAGCAAATTCCCTCAACGGCAGCATTTCAGGCTGGCGTAGAGAGGGCGCTATCGGTGGTGCAAGAAGAGGCCGAACTGGTGACGGAGCTGTTTCGCTGCCGTGGACGCTACATTCTTGATGCATTGGCAAAGGAGGACGCTGCTTCATGGCTTTCTGGATTGCTCATGGGATACGAAATTGCTCGCGGTCATCCTGGCGGCAATAAAACGGTGTGCTTTATTGGCAGCGAAACGCTGCTACCGCATTACCAGCAGGCCTGCGAAATTTTACATCTCCGTTGTGAAGTATTACCCGCAGAAAGCGCAATGATTGCCGGATTAAATGAGGTATTTCGTCATGGTGAGTAATCAGAAAATTATCGCTATCTTGCGCGGGATAACGACAGACGACGCGGTGTTGCATATTGGCTGTTTATTGGAGCACGGTATTAATCGCGTGGAAATCACTACCAATTCCCCCGGCTGGGAAACCAGCCTGCAACAGGTTCGCCAACGCTTTGGCAGTGACGTCCAGCTCGGCGTGGGAACCGTCACCACGTCAGATCAGGTGCAGCGCTGTTTTGCCGCCGCGGTTGATTTCATTCTCACGCCCAATCTCAACCCAAAGATCATTGCGCTGGCGAAAAAGCATGAACTTATCGTCTGCGCGGGGGTGTTTACGCCAGGTGAAATATTCACTGCTGTCGATATGGGGGTCGATGTGGTGAAAATATTTCCCGCCTGCGCGCTGCCGCGCAATTATCCGCAACGAATAAAAGGTCCACTTTCTCAACCCGTCAGCTTTTCAGCGGTGGGTGGCGTGGAAGTGGGAAATGCAGCTGAGTTTTTGCGTTATTACGACAGCGTGGGATTAGGTTCCGCGCTGTATAAACCTGGCCAGCGCGTGGCCGACACCGCTGCGCGTTGTAAACTACTGCTGTAACATTGGCAGTGATTCTCCACTGATTTTTTTTGCCGCCGACACCAGATACAAACGCAAACTTTCAATATCCATTTTCTCACTGCTGATATTCGATAATGCGATCGCTGCCTGCATGCCTGGAATATTGCAGGCCAGGCGGTGATCACCCCGACCAAAGTCTTTGGCAAAGACCTGATGCCGACGCGCTTCGTCAATATCCTTTCTGAGTAGTTGGTAATCGTGAATACCTATTTGGCCGATAATTTCTTCATCGCTCATCGCCGATAACAATTTAATGCCGATAACTGAATCATGTACAGGATAAGATTCATAATTGCCAATGGCGCGCGCAATACTTTTTCCGCCGCGGGTATGAATCAAGTAGACCACGTTTTTTCCACTTAGCACGCCGATCACGATGGAAATGGCGTGATTCCCGCTCTCTTCCAGCAAATCCATCACCGCATTGTAAAATGCCGAATTATGAATTGCGTGAGCCGATAAGCGGTGGATACCGATGCCCAAACTGTATTTGCGGTTGGCATCGCGTTACACCATATCCAATGCCAGCAAGGTCTGCATTAACCGCGTGACCTTAGCGGAATCCAGCTCAAGCTCGCGTCCCATTTTGCGAATTCCCTGCGGACAGTTCGCTGTCGCCAGTAAATTCAGGCAGCGGAAGGCATCGTAGACGGTGCTGTTCATGTATGTCCTTGTTAGGGATTGAGATCAGAGAATGATAAATCCTGCGGGTTCAGGGTGATATGGGTTTAGGGAAGGAGTGTGAGGTAGGTATATAGAACCAGGTAAGCAGGTTTGTTCATAGTGGGCTAAGCCTCGCTCCCCTGTCAGCTCTGTGCCTATAGCGGATATCTTCAGATCACGTTCTGTTCATAAATGGGAACCAGTTTGTTAACCCTCACAGACTGCATTTCTTTCTTTTTAAATTTCTTTTTGAGATAACTATTGGCCATGTGGAACGATCGTTCTACTTTTATCACATGAACAAGAAGCCAACAGATACCCGAGAAAAAATCCTGACTACCGCTGAGCGGTTGATCTATCGGAACGGAATTCATGCCATATGCGCCATCGACTATAAATATTTCTCTCTCTGATGGCTTAAGGCGTGCCCATAATCCCTGCTCCCACGAAAGATATTGCTGCGCCGCCGCTTTGTTGCCCTGATGACGATCATGGGTGACATACAGAAAATCGATCCTGTCGAAATCAGACGGGTATTCAGGTGTGGCAACCAACTCGCCTCCTTGCTTCTGCCAGGCGGCCATCCCGCCTGAAAAGTGCCAAACCTCTACGTCTTTTCCCAATACCGTTGCTGTCCATGCCACCTGTAGAGCATCCTCACTAATAATAACCACCTGCTTCGTAGTCCTTTCACCTGAACGGGCACGGAGTTTTTGCCGGTTAACCCATTCCTGGCAATATGACCGTTGCGGTAAGCCTGACTGCTACGTATATCCCACAGCGCCAACACTGCACCTCCATTTATACGTTGTCGCAACGGTTGTTAACGATCGGCTCTGTCATGCTTGCTCTGACCAGCAAAGCAAATGCTTGCCTGACTAACGACTGTTCCTGACTGGGACGAATCCATAAATAAATCTGCGTGTCGGGCAGACGTGGCAAACCATCACTTTCGCCCAATACCCGCATATCACTGTTAAGTAAGCCGATACTGTGGGCAGTAATGCCCAGCCGAGCAATCCCCATGGGAATTTCAAATTGAAATTTTTAAAGTTATATTTTTTAAAACAACGAGTTAAGGAAGAAATTATTTGGGGAATGTCGAGAAGGCGTCAGACTTTTGATACGAAAAAGGGCTTTTGTTTTTGTAAAGAAAAGCCCTTTTTGATTCAGCAGGAGACTTACCCGTTTTGTGTATCAGCCAGCATGCGTTCGATTACTGCTTTGATAGCTGCATCCAGTTCAGCCTGATACACCGGGGGCAGGCGTGAAAACTCATAGGAAACCTGGCGCTTTTCCGTATCTGTTTTCTTGCGGGCGAACTGTTTGTTGTTAGCGAAGTCAGCTATTTTTTCAGTAATGACTTTTTTCTGTGTTTTATTGTTTTTGGGGCCCGCGTTTTCTGTGCGGAAATAACCAATGATTTTGTTTTTAAGGCCTGGATCATCTGTTTCAAATGCCGGGTCACCCTCGATTCTTTCACGTACGTTTGATGCCAGAACGTCCATGCTTATTTTTCTGGCCCTGGCTTTTTCAGCAATATCAAGAAGTGTCTGATAATCGGCTATGGAAAGATCGCTTACTGAGGGGAATACACCCATTATTTCATCAGGAACTGATGCAGCCTGAAAGGCGCGCGTGACCTTTGCAGCAGAAATCCCCTCGGCAGCAGCGATCTCTGACTGATTCAAATTTTCCGGGTACATTAATTTCAGACGTTTACCGAGTTCGCGTAGCGTATGCTCTTTTGCCGTCTGTATATCAATCGCCAGCTGGCGGGCATCTGCCAGGGTGAGTTCATCTTTAGTGACCAGCACTTCAAAAGGCGTATCGTTGTAAATGCAGGCGGCACGACGGCGAGAGCCATCCAACACTTCAACCCGCCCATTAACTTCGCGTCCTATTGCCGGAAAGAACTGTTGCAGCTTAATCGTACGGGAAATATCACTGACTGACTCTGGCGTAAGGAAAGCCTGGTCACGCCCATTGACTGCTGCATCTATGTACGTTTGCTCTTCAATGTCATCATGCAGCACGCGTGTAAGGACGAAGCGCGCTTCTGCACCTGATTTTAGTACAAAAACCCGCACGCTTTCCGTTTCGCTCAGCATTTTTGAGAAGTTTGAATTGCCGAGCGTGCGCCCCATTTTCTTCATTATTTTGGTCATTTGATGCCTCTCACAAACTCAATTCTTTTAAATACGGCCTGTGTGAACCGCTCTGCTTCACGTTTTGCATTCTTCAGTGCCTCTGTACTGCCCGGATAAGACTGCGGGTCGGCGCTGACGATAGTGTCAAATGTCTCACCACAACGTTCAAAACCATCAAGTCGTGGTAAGGCGGCATCTAAGATGTAAGACGTAAAGACATCGCGGGCTAACCCATGCGTCATCTCATGGTCACGCTTCGATGTCATTTTTGACATAAACCCGATATTGCCTTTGATGCGGGGATTAATGCCCTCTTCTTCCAGTTGCTCCAGCATCTCCGGCAGGCGCGTCAGGTATTTCAATGTCGAGTGGAAATCTACCTGGGCAGGAGGCGTAGGTGTCAGAAGTAAATCGCTTGCGGCAATGGCATTTAGCATAAAGGCATCAAGGTGTGGGCCTGTGTCGATAAAAATGAAATCGTAATCCTTGCCGACCCTGTCGATAATGTTACGTCGAAGCACTTCTGATGGCAGCACGCCCGGCAAATGTTCCCGAACCAGGTCATTCCACTGGCTGGCAACGAAGCCGTCATCGATGGAAGCCGGAATGATATCGACGCCGGGTATGATGGTCGGCTGGATAATATCCGAGTGAAGTTGTTCGGCGTCAAGGTCATTGAGCATGGCCTGAGCGGCAGTTTCCATAATCGAACCAATACTATTGGCATGGTTCAGAAACATGGTGCTGGATGCCTGCGGGTCAAGATCGATAACAAGGTTGCGTAAGTCGTATTGCAACAGATCAGGATGAACCCGCAGACCGTGTGCGAGCGTAACCGTACTGACGGTTTTTGAGACCCCCCCTTTAAGGTTCACGACGAAAATAACAAAAGGACCTTCGCCTTCGTGAATGTCACGATACTTAGGAACTTTACGGTGCGCGTAAATATCCACCACGTCCTGTACGGTCAGCGCATAATGCTTTGCGTTGCCCGCATCCTTTTTCCCAAACACATGCCCTTTCGTTTCCATCTCATCTATAGCCTGCTCAACGGCACGACGACTGAGCCTGGGTAGATTGGCTACCGAGTTACGGGTGAATGTCTGATAATACTGATTGAGTCCAAACTCGTGGCGTTTCCCGGTAATGTCATCACTCATGCTGCGTAGCATCGCGTTTGCCCTGCGCGCCGTTTCGTCTACCCCACCGTAGTTACTCTTCATCACACCGCTCCGTTAGCATTTTTTGCCAGTGTACGCGCCTGAGTAACTTGTGCAATATTTTTTGTCATTCAAAAAAAAGTTGTACGTGACATTATTTTTTGATTATGCCATTTCGGATTGTGCAGATGTTAAGAACACAGTGGTCTTACAGATAGAGTGACAGAAAGCTCAAGGTACGAGTGAATTACAACCGAAATAGCGGCAGGAATAATTCAGGCGCTTAATTAAAAATCCCCTGTCCTTTCCTGCTCCGATCATGAAGTAACCATTACTGACGGGAGAGGGAAAGGCATATTTTATCCCACTCTTTTTTCATAGATAACAGGCTGATTTATAATTAATTTTATGATTTATTTCAGATTGAAATTCCCAGTAAAACTGTCAGAGATGCGATTATCGATAATCACCTGAATATTTCCATTTGCACTATCACTGAAACGTTATTAAATGGGATATCAGTCCAGATGCAAATAAGCGCTTTCAGCGCCGCAATAATGATGTCGCGGGTATCGCGGGTTGGTAGGGAAAATTTTTGCTGGCCGCATTACCATAGCGCCACTTATCTTCTACAAACGGCAGCGTTCTGATGAATACGCTGAGAGGGCGAGCATAGGGTCTTTCCTGCCACGATCTTGCACTGGTACGCTAAGTAGAGTAAATCATAGTCTGCCTTAATGACGTGTAGCCCGTAATATGACTGCCAAAACCAGGGCTGCAGACTGTTCGTTGCCTGGTTAGAGCGTTTCCACCAATACAATACTGGCTTCGCAGTTTAACCCGATACCGTACGCTCAAATACAACGCTAAGATTTTTGCGGATAGATGAAGGGCGGAGCCACTCTGTCACGCCTATGGTCGACATCAGTGAAATATCGACTATCGTGCGCTTAGCGCTGTAAATATGTGACGTACATCATCATAATCTGCCGGCCAAGTGTCGATACATTCCTGGCCAGAGCACAGGTACAATGCCTCTATCAGCAACAGTTTTGACTACACGAAGTCCTGCATAGTTTGCCGTGCTTGCAATAATTATTAATGGGAACAACAATACTCTGGCTTATATCAAAATATGCGATAACTGCTTTTATGGTCGTGTTTATCTCAGAGGTGGCGAAACGCAGCGATCGTGTAGGTGGCCTGGTGGCCGCACTGCCGCTGGTAACCGTTTTGGTGCTTATCTGAATGAAACTGGAAGGGCAGGCGCAGGAGAAAATTTCAGCTCATGCCTGGTACACATTCTGGTACGTTGTGCCAACGCTGCCGATGTTTATCCTGTTTCCATGTCTTTACCAGCGCGCTGGTTTCTGGCTCACGCTGGTAATATCTTGCGCGATAACAGTGGTGCTGTTTGCGCTATGGGCGTTTCTACTGAAGCGGTATGGCATTATCCTAATGTAAGAAAACCAATACTGTGCCTGTCTTAACTTTTGATCGCGCTACGTCAATGCTGGCAGGTATCAACCAGCCATACCCTAAAGCTGAAAAAAGCGCGAAATATCAAAAATAAACCACTTGACCTAAAAACCCCCGACCTACCCCCGATTGATAAATGCACCGAAATGTTAATGATGCCCGCTTTTGACACTTCTCTGACGATGAGTAAAGATCCAGAACGGTTATAAGCGAATAGCCGACCCTGGCGATTCAATGAACTTTCCAGGCGTGGAGGCTTCGAACAGGCCTCGCCTTGAGGACAGATACTGTTTAACGGACCAGGCATATTCCAAAGTTAAAAATTTTAATTATCGGAAATAAGGAGCGCATCTGCTAACGCGCCCCTTATTTCATTACTGCTGGTTAAACCGGTTTTTTCAGGGTTCGGTCACAGTCCTTACGTGTAAAACGGTGCCGTTCATATAATAAATACCCTTAAAAGATACCGGGAGAAGTTTGCGGAGAAGCTTTTTGGGCTGAGCGGACTCAGGCACCTACGCCCTTCATGCCTTCAGGGGAATAACGTTCTCCGGCAATGGGAAGGGCGGACAGGGCTGTTCGCAACTTCTTCAGCTCAGCACAACACAACACAACACAACACAACACAACACAACACAACTGAGCTGAACATCCAGTGCATGTAGTGGTCAAGTAATATTGGCCACGGTTTTACAGTAAAAACGATATCTGTTCTCTGATTCTTCCGGCGTCAGCCCTCCGTTGTAATGGTGAGGCCTGACGCTGTTGTAGTAATTCAGGATATAACCGCTGATTTTTCGCCGGGCTTCGTCCCCGCCTACGTAACCATTCACCGGCACCCATTCTGTTTTCAGACTGCGGAAGAAGCGTTACATGGGACTGTTATCCCAGCAGTTTCCCCGCCGACTGACGCTTTGTTTTATTCTGTAACGCCAGAGAGGTTGTTGATATTTCAGACCGGCATACTGGTTTCCCTGATCGCTATGGAACATGACATCATGCGGTTGACCACGCGTCTCATAGGCCATCCGCAGCGCATCGCTTATCAGTGCGGTATCGGCATTCGCTGACAGACTCCAGCCGATAACCCTGCGGGCAAAAAGATCCATAACAACCGCCAGACAGCATCAGCGATTTCCTGCCCGGATATATGTAATATCTCCGCACCATACCCGGTCTGGCTCTGGTACAGCGAACTGACGCTCAAGCAAATTTGGCAGGCATGTATGTTCCTGACGGAAATTTTTTTACTGATGTTTGCCGGGCTGACAACTGCTCAGGTTCAGATATTTCATCAGACGCCCGGCACGGTAACGGCTCATCGGGACGCCGTTGTGGATCAGCATGTCAGCCAGAGTGCGCGCGCCCGCAGAGCCCCGACTCTGATTCCACGCCCGGCGTATTTCGCTGCACAGCCTGACTCGCGCCGGATTAACCGTATCGCGTCGTTTTCGCCAGTATCGGTAACTGCTGCGGTGTATTCCCAGAGCAGAACACAGGCTGACAACCGTGTGGCTGTCACTCAGTCTGGCAACTATCGTGAACCGTTCAGTGAGTCGGACATCAGGAGCGCGGTAGCCTTTTTTAATATCGTATTCTGTTCCTCCAGGCGGCGAACCTGCTTTTCCAGCTCGCGGATACGTTGCTGGTCTGGAGTAACAGGTGTGGCAGAGGGCGTAATCCCCTGGCGCTCTCGCCTGAGCTGGCGCACCCAGCTCTCAAGCGTGGTAGAACCGACATTCATCGCTTCACTGGCTTGTCGATATGAGTAGCCCTTATCAACAATCAGCTGTGCACATTCCAGCCTGAACCCGGGGGTGAAAGTACGCTTAGTTTTCTTGTTCATTAAGTCACCTGTTTTGTGTTGAGGTGAGAATATCACCTTTAATCAGGTGGCCAAATTTACTGTGCCACTACATTCATAAAACTGGAAGGCCTGGAATTTACAGTCAGGATGCGCCGGTGGACTCATGAGCTTTGACTGGGATACAGCCGCAGGGAATGCAGGACAGGCTAATTTAACCTGGTAACATCAGGATCGGTTCAGCAGAAGACTGAAGCGTACAGGGCGGCCAACAATCGCACGAAATAACATTTAGCACAAACAAAAACGGCAGCCAAACCGGGCTGCCGTTTCATCTCATCACTCACAAACTCAGGTACGTACACGCAAAAACGCTTCAATTTTATCGGCGATTTTGGTCACCACATAGGCAATCACCATATAAAACACCACCGCGATCAGGAACGCTTCCAGGTAATAGAAATTCAGCGCCGCGGTCAGCTGTGCCTGGGCGAAGATATCCACCACCTCGATGGC
This sequence comes from Mixta mediterraneensis, assembly GCF_030283135.1. NCBI lineage: Bacteria > Pseudomonadati > Pseudomonadota > Gammaproteobacteria > Enterobacterales > Erwiniaceae > Mixta > Mixta mediterraneensis. The sequence continues at coordinate 16,547 of NZ_JASUAZ010000029.1, forward strand.
AAAAGCCAGCGACAACGCTTTCATGATCACCATAAAGGCGTTCGCCAGATCCGGGATCGCCGCCACGATTATCTGCGGGAACATCACGCGGCGGAATAGCTGACCGCCGCTGTAACCGAGCGACAGTGCCGCGTCCGACTGGCCGCTATCGAATGAATTCAGCGCGCCTTTCCACACCTCTGCCTGAAAAGCCGCTGCGCAGGCGCTGAGCGCCACGATGATAATCGCCCAGTTCGGCAGCGAGCGCGCATTGACTTCAACGCCAAACAGCGTGGCAACGAAGTGCAGGGCGGGTGGCAAACCGTAATAGGCCAGGAAGATTACCACCACCATCGGCACGCCTTTGAAGGCAATCTTGTAGGCAATAACCAGCTGGCGCAAAACCGGAATGCGGCGATGCTCGATAAAGGCAAACAGACCGCCGAGCAGCGTCGAGCAGATAAATATCGTCACCGCCATCAGCAACGTCACCGGCACTGCATCGAGCATGCTCCAGAAGTCCGGCAGCAAAACCTCACTATTAAACATGGTTTTTCTCCCTCACTCAGACGCTGGCGGTCAATTTCACGCGCGCCGCTTTCGCGCTGTACTTCGCGTGTCGCTGTTCAAAGAAACGCACAATCAGCCACGCCACCAGGCACAGCAGCGAATAAATAACCGCCAGCACCAGATAAGTACCGAACTGATACTGGTTGTAATCGCGTTCCATAATCAGGTGCGCCGTTGCCATCACATCCGCTGCGCCGATATACATCACCAGCGCCACGTTATGAACCAAATAGATAATGGCGTTGCCGTAGCCTGGCAGCGCAAAGTGCACCGCCTGCGGGCCAACGATGCGCAGCATTTTTTGGCGGAAGCTGTAGCCCATGCTGTCGGCGGCATCGTGCTGGCCGCGTTCGACGGCGAGAAACGCCGGGCGCATGACTTCAGACAAATAGCCGCCGTGATACAGGCTCAGGCCAATCATCGCCGCCACGTTGGCGGTGAAAAAATCGCTCATGCCGAGGTTATCGGTAATCAGCGGCAGGCCGTAAAAGGCGACAAACAGCTGCAGCACCACCGGTACGCTGCGCGCATAGGAAACGTAGAGATCGGCCAGCTGGCTGATCACGGGAATGCGACGCACGCGGAACACGGTAGCGATCAGCGCCAGCACAAAGCCCACCAGCATGGCGACCAGCATTATGCCGAGCGTCAGCGGCAGCGCTGACAACAGCTCAGGAATCATTGCGGAAAGATTCACGGTGAAACACTCCTGCTAATAAGGACAGCATGCGCCGTGCATAACACGGCGCAGTGAATCTGTTACTTCATGTACTTCGTGACGTCTTCGCCGAACCACTTCTGCGCCAGCTTATCCAGCGTGCCGTCGGCTTTCAGCTGTTGCAGTGCGTTGTTGACGTCATTGTTCAGCGCCTGGTTTTCAGCCGAACGGTGAATCAGCACATAGGTGTTGTTGATCGCCACTGGCTCGCTGGTTTTGATCGCCAGCTTCTGGTTGTCGATAACGGTCTGCTCGCCCAGGTTAGATGGCAGGATCAGCGCGTCATATTTGCCGTTCTGTACTTCCTTCAGGCGATCTGGATAAGGCACACCGGCGCTGGAGGCTTTGATGGTAATTTTGTCGTTCGGGTTATCCTGCTGCCACTGAGTCACGAATTTATACACGCCACCGCCTGCGGTAACAGGCACAATATTTTTGCCAACCAGATCTTTCATGCCGTTGATATTGCTATCGCTGCGACTGTAGATCTTCATCAGGCTGGCACCCATCGGCGCATCCGGAATCAGGAACTGTTTGCTGCGTGCAGGCGCTTTGTAATAGCCGCCGGTTGCCATATCGTATTTACCGGTGGCCAGGCCGGTTTCCTGGGCGATATCCGCCGCGCCTTCCATGACAAATTTGTACTGCGGCAGTTTAGCGTTGATGGCTTTCAGTGCGTCCGGCTCGTAGCCCTGCGGCTCGTGACCGATTGCGCCCCACGATAGCGGTTTGGATTCTGCTGCGGTAGCGATTTTGATGGTGCGCACCGCGTCAGCGAAGCTGCTGCCGCTCACCAGCGCGAGGGCAATGATGCCTGGCGCAGCCAGACGACGTAAAGTAGTTTTGATTGCAGGCATGTCATTGATTCCTTTTAATTATTAGAGGACGTGTTCTGTATTGAGGAACTGGGCAAGGCGCGGCAGGGTAGGATTATCGAAAATTTCCGTCGGGCTGCCCTGCGCGGCCACCACGCCCTGATCCATAAATACGATGCGGTTCGACACGCTTTTGGCGAACTGCATCTCATGCGTCACCAGCAGCGAGGTAATGCCGGAGGACGTCACATCTTTAATCACCTTCAGCACCTCGCCCACCAGCTCGGGATCGAGCGATGAGGTAGGTTCATCAAACAGCATCACATCTGGACGTATCGCCAGCGCGCGGGCAATGCCGGTACGCTGCAGCTGACCACCAGAGAGCTGTGACGGATAGTGATCAAGTTTGGCACCGAGCCCCACGCGCTCCAGCTCCTGCACGGCGATATCGCGCGCCTGCTGTTTGCTTTTGAGCTGAACCACCATCAGCGGGTCCATCACGTTTTCCAGCACTGTCATGTTTTTGAATACATTGAACTGCTGAAATACCATGGCGGTGCGCAGACGGATCGCCTGGAGCGCCGCTTTATCCGGTGACTGATAATCCATACGTATCTGATCGAGTTGAATTGTGCCCGCCGACGGCTTTGCCAGGTAGTTGATACAGCGCAGCAGCGTGGTTTTTCCGGTGCCGCTTGGGCCGATGATCGACACCACGTCGCCGCGTTTAACCGACAGATTGACGCCTTTCAGGATCGGATTGTTGCCGTATGACAGAGTAATATTGTTGAGTTCTAACATGGCGTAACCTTACTTATTCAGGTCAGCATGGCCGAGCACATGCATCAGACGGTTGGCCCAGCCAAAGATAGCGATAGCGTGGATCAGATCGACAATCTCCTGATCGTCCATGCCAGCCGCGCGCAGTGCTGCCACATCTTCCGATGTTGCTTCTGATGGCGTCACCGACAGGCGGCGCGCAAAATGGTAGATCGCCGCATCGCGTGCGCCCAGCACATCGGCGCGTTCAAAATAAATCGCACTTACCACCGCGTCGTTCTCTGCCAGCTGTACGTGGCGGCGCGCATGCACCACCGCACAATATTTGCAGCCGTTGACGATCGACGCCCCCAGCGCGCCCAGCTCACGATCGGCTCGATTCAGTCCGCCTTCGACATACATAATGGCGTTGAACAGCGCGGTGCGCGCCACATAGCTTTCTGGATCGTGCACCAGCGCGCGCACGTACTCGGAGATTTTCTTATTAGAAGGCGTAACCTTCATGGCATCCAGCTGAGCTGGCGTTGCAGCTTCCACTTCAACCGGCTCGATATACGGATGCCAGTGCAATGGCTTGAGACTGACTGACGGAATCATGCGGACCTCAGTAAACGTAAGCCAGCCGCCACGCGCGTCTGGAAGTTAACAAACGCAATCAACTCCGACAACGCAACGATTTGCGGATGGGTGAGTCCGGCCTGTTCCAGCAGGCGGATATGATGCTCTGTGGCCTGCATCGGCTGCTGAGTAATTAAATCGGTGTGGCGTGCGATGGTCGCCAGCGGTTCGCCTGCAGGCACTGCGCCTTCTGCCAGTGCCTGCAGCTCCGCAGACGGCTGATGCTGCGCCAGCTGCGCCTGATAATCGCGCTGCAGCCCGGCATCATCATTAAGCTTTGCCATACGCAGTGCCAGCGCCAGACGCAACCCGGTTGCTAAACTCTGGTCTTCCGCTGGCGTCAGTACCGACTGACGGCACTGCTCGGCACCGTCCACAAACTCCGGACGCAGGCGGCGCGTCTGGTACAGTGCATCCTGGGGTGTCAGCCCTGCGGCTTGATCAATGGCGTCGCTCACAACGCGTTCTCCTGTTTCAGTAAAGGGGTAGCGTCCACCCATTCATCGCCCTGTAGTTCAGGGGTGGCAAAATCTTGCAGGCTGGCGTAGTGCTGCTCAACGTCTTCGCTAAACAGCGATGCGGTGATGCCGCGCACCAGGCGATCGGCCCCGGCACTGACCGCCGGAATATCGCCGGATACCTTGCCGTGTGTCAGCATCGCGGCATCGTTAAAGCAGTAAATGTGTGCCAGTATCGGACATGCGCCCGGCGTGCGTTCGCGGAATTCAAATGCCGGGCCGAGATCCGGTGCTTCCAGCATGCTCTGACGCGCCGGTCCCATAATCGGCTGATAGCGACCATCGGCCCAGCTGCGAATATGTGGCGCAATGGCCGCAAATTCCGGACGGCCGTTAAAATCGTTGGTGAAGCCGGTGGCGGCAATCAGATAGTCGTAGTGCAGCGCGCCCTGGGTAGTTTCGATTAGCAAGCCGTTTTCCTGCTGCTGCACGGCTTTGATGCCGCAGTCGAGGAAGAAACGCGCATTAGCGTGACGAGATACGCGCAGCGTTGAAGCGCGCGGCGGCGGCGTTTGCGTAGTCGCAGTGTAATCGACAAATTTCCATTTCCACGCGTCCGGCAGCTGATGCATGCCGTGTATCACGCCCTGACTGCCGATGCCGGTCATTTTGTTAATGCGCGGCATCTCTTTGCGGCGAATCAGCAGGTCAACCGCCGCAGCGCCGTATTCCAGTGCGGTGGCGGCGTTATCCATTGATGACGCGCCTGCGCCAATCACCGCCACGCGTTTGCCGCGCAGCGCGTCGAAATCGATGTTATCGGCAGAGTGCGCCCAGAAGCGGCGATCAACCTTGCTCAGGAAATCCGGTACGGCAAAACCGCCCAGCCCGGAGCGCCCGGTCGCTAGCACCAGCCGCCGGGAATAGACGCGGCCGGTTTCTGCGCCGCTCAGGTCGAGGGCGATCAGCTCACCCACCTGCGCAATACCCGTGACGCGTACATTGTTATGCACCGGCAGGTTCAGCACCTTGCGATACCAAATCAGATAATCCATCCACTGATCTTTAGGGATCTTATCCAGCGCCTGCCACGCGGCTTTGCCCCATTGCGCGGTAAACCACGCGCGGAAGGTCAGCTGCGCCAGACCGAGCGCCGGACCATGCAGATTTTTCGGTGAACGCAGGGTTTCCATGCGCGCAAAGGTCACCCACGGGCCTTCCCGCCCGGCGGGCGCGGCATCATACGCCACTACGTTGCTGATGCCGGTGAGTTGCAGCCTGGCCAGTGCCGCCAGACCACACATGCCTGCGCCAAGGACCACGACGTCGCGCACCGACTCGCCATTATAAGTGTGCGCAGGCACCCAAGATTTGGCGGGCAGTTCGAGGTATTCCAGATCCTGCTGCAGCTGGGCTTCCAGCGCGGCAAGGCCGTCGGCAGCTTGTGTCATATCAGTATCCCTGGTGTCAGCGGCAGCCAGAGGGCTGTCTAAATGACTAATGCGTAGAGTATTAACTCTGCTTCTTAGTATTCTTAAAATGCATATTCACAGGTTAATAATCATTATTACGCATAGTAAGAGTTAAGGCTTTGCATCTTCCTCCTGGCCTGAAAAGGAGTCAATAATCGCGCTCAGCTTTTAATCAATGGATTTCTTATATGTTATGCAGAAATTGATATAAGCGTTGATATAGCAGGATTTTTTGCATGCCGGGTAGGCATTAATGCGCACCCTACAATAATGTACAGATGTAGTCGGGTCACCTTTGATGGCGACCAGGTGGATAGTCACGATGTGATATTCAACGATTTGCAGCGTCACTCAAACCTGATTAATCAGTCGCATAACGCGTGGATGCTCGCTGGCAGCCAGACATTCAAAGTCCGGCAGCAGCTCGGCGGCGGCGTTCGACAGCGCTTCCGTCAGCGCCTGCACGGCAGTGGAGATTTGTCGCCCCTGCGGCGTAATCACGCCAAAGTAATAGGGGATCTCTTCTTCCAGAGAGCGAATCGCGACGCCCGTCAGCGGCATACCCCAGGCCGTAACCGGCTCGAGGATCGCCACGCCCAGTCCGGCGCGCACGCAGCCGAGGATATTGGCCGAAGAGTTGGTTTCAATGGTTTCCAGCAGGGGTGCCTTGACCTTTTTCAGTGCTTTTTCATAGCGCCCACGCAGCCGCTGCGGGCTCCACGGCGCAATCAAACGGCGTCCGGCCAGCTGGCTGAGCGACAGCTGCGCCTGTGCCACCAGTTCGTCGTTCTCAGGCAGCGCCACAACACAGCGCGACTGGCCAATCCAGTGCAACTCTACGGCATGATGCTCCAGCGGCAGGCTGCACAGGCCAAGATCGGCTTCGGCGGTAATCACCGCATGCGCAGTCTGCTCCGCGGATTCACTGATGATTTGCACTTTGTTCTGTAGATCGAGCGCGGCCAGCGCCTGCGGCAGTAAACCGGCGGCCAGCGCGGGCGTCGCGGCGATAATGAGCGGACGGTGCTGCTGGTGCGCTATCTCCTGCGCGCGCAGGCGAATCTGCTGCAATGACAGCAAGGCTTTTTGTACGTATTGATGCAGTTGCAGCGCCTGTTCAGAAGGATGGATGCGCGGGCCATTACGGATAAATAGCGGATAACCGAGCGACTGTTCCAGTTCCTGGATCTGACGTGACACCACCGGCTGCGATCGGTTGAGCGTTTTGGCCGCTGCCGTCACGCTGCCCGTCGCAATTACCGCCGAGAAGGCTTCCAACTGGCGCAAATCAAGGTCGTTTAATAAGGTCATCGCGTGGTGCTTCCCTGAGTTCTAATCGGTCCCGACATTGACACGGGAAAAAGCCATCATAGAGAGAGTCGCGTGAATTCGCTACTGCGCGGTGTACGGCTGCGGAAGGGCGGGGCTGCCCCTATATCCGCGATTCTGGTGCTCGCGGTAATGCAGGGAGCGTGATAGCTTTGGGTATACGAACGACAGTGATTTTCTGAAGTAGTCTGCAAGGCATCTAATCCAGAGGAATGATCTATGAAGTTATCCACTCAATATCTGATCACGCCCGGACTCGGGATCATTCAGTTATCTATTGAGCTGTTTTGAACAGTAATTTTTTCACCTGATGTTGTCAAGACTCGAAATTTGACCCGTATTTTATTCCGCCTGTTAAATACCGATGGTCTAATGGTCGTGCGGAAGCCAAATTACTTGCATGATCAGGTACAAACATCGTTTTCACCGATCTCGACGAGACCAACGACATATCAGCGGCTGAAGCATTCTGAGACCAGGTGATTTTCGTCCGCCATGATGTTTCCTCGGCGTCAGATTGGGAGCGAGTTATCGCGACCACTATCCCAGTGATCGGGTACATCAGTCCTGGTTACGGAAAGTCGTATCGTTGGCGAAAGAGGCTGACAACCGACGCCGATACTGTGTCGGAAAACAGAATATTATTCTATCGAAAGCTGTTCCGAAAAGATTTCGGTCTCATAATCCGACTGAGAGAGAGTATCTGGCTTCGAAAAGTACAAACCAGGGATAATTTTAACCGGGCAATACCGGCTCATTATGCATAAAGAGAAAAAATGACTATGAAATATGTCAGTGAAATGAAAGGTAATCCTCCCGAAAATCCGGTGTGTTGATAGGTAGAATTTTCTCGTAATCTGAACCGGGGAGATACCTATGAAAAAATCACGTTTTACTGACAGCCAGATCATGTCCATCCTGAAACAAGCCGAGGCCGGAACGCCAGTGGCTGAACTGTGCCGCGAACACGGCATGAGCAGTGCCAGCTTCTACAAATGGCGCTCGCGCTATGGCGGGACGGATGCCTCCATGATGGCCCGCCTGAAAGAGCCGGAAGACGAAAACCGCCGCCTCAAAAAAATGTATGCCGAAGAACGCTTTAAAGCGGAAATCATTCAGGAGGCCATGGCAAAAAAGTGGTGAAGCCATCGCACCGAAAGCAGATGGCACAGGACGCGGTCAGAAGCCGAAGCGTCAGTATACGTTTTGCCTGCCCGTTGTTTGTTGTCAGCGAAAGTTGCTGTCGCTATCAGCCTCAGATGAATGAAGAAAATACCGTCATTGCCGACTGGCTGCTTCGCATCACTGACAGCCAGCGCAACTGGGGATTTGGCCTGTGCTTTTTGTACCTGCGTAACGTAAAAGGCTTCCGGTTCAACCACAAAAGGGTGTACCGAATTTACTGCGAGTTGTCGCTGAATATGCGAATAAGGCCGAAAAAACGACTGAAGCGGGATAAGCCCGAACCGCTGGCGGTGCCTGAAAACAGCAATGAATGCTGGTCAATGGGCTTCATGCATGATCAGCTGTCGGATGGTCGTTCTGTCCGTTTACTGAATGTTATCGATGATTTTAATCGTGAGGCACTGGCCATTGAGGTGGATTTTTCCCTGCCGGCAAGTCGGGTAGTCAGGACGCTGGCTCAACTCATTGAATAGAAGGGAAAACCAGCAGCCATTCGGGGTGATAACGGGCCATAATACACAGGTAAGCTACTGATGTCATGGGCGGAACGGCAGAATATAGTGCTTCACTTTATTCAGCCCGGAAAACCTCAGCAGAACGCTTATATTGAGCGATATAACCGGACGGTGCGTTATGACTGGCTGGGGCAGTATCTGTTTTCCTCACTGGATGAATTGCAGGACTATGCCACGCGGTGGCAATGGTTTTATAATCACGAGCGTCCGAATATGGCGTTAAATGGCTACACGCCGATGCAGCATATTCAGCGCATAGCCTGATTCTACTTATTGCCTCCGTTAAAAATGGGGAGATTACCGAAGAGGTTATGAAATTAGGCAGCAAAAAACCGGCAAATAGCCGGTTTGTTTAAAACATCGAGTGAAAGCAGAAGAAAAAATAATTTCCGCTCCTGTTAGCTTTACTTTATCGTCCCCAGTATTTCCCTGATTGACGCGTCAATTTTCTCGGCGATCTCTTTTGGTAAACGACTAAATTCATATTGTACTGTGCGCTTCTCGTCATTTGTCTTACGGCGCGCATAAGTATTTGCGGTACTAAAGGTGGCCAGTTTTTCTGTGACCGTTTTGTTGGTCGGTACGGAAACTTTTAGCTGACGCTTTGCGGATTTAAAGAGACCAAGGATCATCGCTTTCTTTTCGTCAGTATTGGTGCTCACTGGCAGCTCAGCTTCAGTGATTTTTTTCTGAATCTGAGCAGCAACATCGTTTACCTCAACAGCTTCGGCTTTGGCTTCTTCCCAGACATCCAGTAACAACTGGTAGTCTTGTAGCGTCAACTCTGAAACCACCGGGAACATCTCAATGAATTCAGCCGGAACCGCGGCAGCCTGGAAAGCACGCGTCACTTTGGCGTTCGAGATACCCTCAGCTTTGGCAATCTCACTCTTGTTCATGCCTCCTTCATTCATCAGCTTAAAGCGCAACCCTAGCTCTCGTAAGTTGTGCTCTTTTGCCGTCTGAATGTCGGCAGCAAGCTGGCGGGCGTCACTCATATCCAGTTCGTCGGCGGTTACTAATACTTCAAGGCTGGCACCGGAGAACAGGCATGCAGCGCGACGACGCGAGCCATCCATAATTTCGATGCGATTACCCTTGATACGGCCTATCGCTGGGAAAAACTGCTGCAGCGTGATAGTACGCGTAATGTCTTTAACCGATTCCGCGGTCAATGTGCTCTGGTCACGCCCATTAATCTGTGGATCGACATAGGTTTTCGCTTCTATATCATGATGCGGGATCAACTGGCGGACAAAAGTCGCCGTTTTTTTCGATTTCAGCGTAAACACGCGCGAATGGTTGTTGCTATCAATGATGCTGGCAATAGCGGACTCGCCAAGGGTACGTCCGATGCGCTGTATAGGCTTGCTCACAGGGTGCTCCTGATATATTCAATACGATCAAAAACAGCCCGAGAGAACTGCTCAGCTTCATGTTTAGCTTTACGTAACGCATCAGCGCTACCGGGATAAGATGACGGATTGGCGCTAATAACCGTATCAAAGGATTCGCCACAGCGCTCAAAACCGTCCAGTCGCGGCAAACTACAATCAAGCATGGATTTGGTAAAAACTTCGCGGGCATAGCTTTGAGAAGTCAGATGGTCATGCTTCGATGTCATCTTCGACATAAAGCCGATATTGCCTTTTAAACGCGGTTCCACGCCTTCTGATTCGATACGCTCCAGCATTTCTGGTAAGCGCGTCAAATATTTCATTGTTGAATGGAAATCGACCTGGGCAGGCGGTGTTGGCGTCAGTAATACATCGCTGGCAGCAATTGCATTGAGCATAAACGCGTCAAGATGTGGCCCTGTATCAAGGAAGATGAAGTCATAATCCCCTGCCAGCCGATCGATAACGTTACGCCGTAATACATCCGAAGGCGCGACGCCGGGAAGATGCTTCGCTACCAGCTCTTCCCAGTCACTCGCCACAAAGCCATCGTCGATGGAAGCAGGTATGACATCAACGCCAGGCATAACGGTCGGCTTAATAAACTGACTGCGCAATTGTTCTGTATCGAGATCATTAAGCATGGCTTGTGCAGCCGTCTCTAACACCGAGCCGATGCTATTGGTGTGACTCAAAAACATCGTGCTTGATGCCTGCGGATCGAGATCAATCACCAGAATACGCAAATCATTGTGCAGCATCGCCGGATGCGCGCGCATACCATGCGCCAGCGTTACGGTGCTAACCGTTTTGGACACACCCCCTTTCAGGCTCACCACAAAGACCACAAACGGGCCTTCATGTTTATCACGATATTTTGGCACTTTACGGTGTTGATATATATCGACGATATTCTGGATAGTCAGAGCGTATTGTGAAGTGCTGCCGGTTTGCCGCTTTCCAAACTGATACCCGGCCTCTTCCATGTCATTAATTGCCGCTACGACAGCGTGTTTACTCAGTAACGGCATATTGGCAACAGCATTGCGAGAAAACGTTTGGTAAAAGCCTGTCTGATTAAATTCCTGTCGCTGCTGTTCAATATGACTGCTTAATCCATGTAGCATGGAATTAGCTCGCGTAGCCATTTCTAGCACACCACCATAATCACGCTTCATATTCGCCTCATCGATAAATTTTTCCGCATACTACACAAAAAGCCGTTATCTGCCAATTTCTCAGAAAAAAACTAAAAAATTGGATTTTTCTCAAGCAGGTGAGCTTAATTACTCAATACGGATGGATGGATTAGGCTGGATAAATAAGCAGGAATATTCATACATACCTTATCTGTCCGAAAAGGCTGTAATTTTTATAGTTTGTATTTCATTATTCTCTGTCGCCTTAAGGCTGTCATAAGAATCTGTCTAAAAATCTATCAATAATCTAATTTTCTGTGTCTATTAATAGTTATTTAGCACGGTCTCGTCTATTCGCTTGATTTTCTATTTATTACTTCAGCAAGCGTTATAAGCGTAGTTCCACGTTATAGCGGTATTTAGATTACAATCCTGCATCAGGACAACTGACCACATTACATTCGCAAAAACGGTTCAAGCCATGGTGTTTTCAGCATGAAAATTTTTTCAAAATCATTATAAATCATCTAGTTGAGGATGAAAATATTTGGTGAAAACTTCCCGACAGTGCCAGCCTGAACGCGAAGTGATGTTATCAGAAAAGACGAAATAGAGTGGTGAAAGTCAGATATGACATCTGTTTATCTTCAACGAACTTTTCAGAGACAACAGGCCGTTATAAATCGATCACCCAGATCGCGCACCCCGTGCTTTACGTCTGGGGAACTCTATTAATCCGTGAAATCTGTTTTATATGATTTAGTCAACTGCAAAGGGCGTTAGCATTTAATATTTTCTGAGTTTACAAAAATAGCGTTCAGCTTTTTGATTTCTCAAAGCAGTAGGCTTATAAGCACGACGTGTTGGTTAGTCTGTTCGATATGTACAAACATCAAACTTAGAGTGTTTTATAAACCGGTTATATCTTCAATGAGTTAATGAGCAAGGGCATATATCATTATGTTCCCTTCAGCGCTTCAGTAACGTTTCTCAACGCTTCATATGGAAAACAGGGTGTTTTCATCGTGAAAATTACAAAAAAATATTATTTATTCATATAGTTAAAGGTAATTCTTGCTGGTGAAATTCTTTGAAAGCCAACAGGTTGAATCACGGTATAAGATGGGAATTAGCGTTCAGGTTTTTTAAAAAGAACATACCCTCTGCATGGATGGCTTCCTTGAGCCGTAATAATCTACAGCCTGCTGCCAGCTGCATAATGATTTTCCCCGTTACGTTTAAAACAGGAAAAACCCGATGCGTTCAGCCTTGATACACAAGCTCCTCTGATCGGCGTCATATTACTCAGCATATGGAAGAGGGTGATGTGTCCCCAGCAGAGCTGTTTTATCTGCTGTTTGCAAAAAAACAATCAGGCCCGAATTTCAGCGAACTGATCACATCAATGCGACAGCGCCAGGCAACGCTTCTGTCAGTATTGACTAACGACGCTTTGTTTACACGGGCCGACTAAAATTCGTTTAGCCATTTAATATAATGCGGTGTATATGCCGGGAGGGCAGAAAAAACACCCAAGCCATAGTCTCAGGTGTTTATCAGGGATCTAGCGGGGATGGATATTAAGCCATTCGAACAGCATATTGGCCATGGCGATAAGCGTAATATTATTGCTGTAAACATCATGCTCAGCATTAACGGCGGCAATATGGTTGTTGTAGCGGTCGTTTTCGGCGGTCAGCACATCCAGCAGGGTTCTTTTTCCCAGGCGTAACCACTGTTCGTAATAAATCTTACTCACCTTGTCCGTCTCCTGGCTGAGCTTTTTATACTCCCGCGCCTGCATTTCGGCGGTATCCCGACTCAGAGTCAGGTTCTTTATCTGGTACTCCATATCCATACGCGACTGGGTATATTGCGACTTACTGGCCGAAGCACGAGCGGAAGAGGCCAGAATGGCCGCTTTGTCAGAGCCACCAGAAAAAATATTCCACTGCACATTTACCCCGGTGTACCACTGCTCATCGTTGCCATAGCTGTCTTTAGCCGTATTTTTAGAGACAACCCAGTTGATTTGCGGAAGGCTACCCGCCTTAACGGCGGCAGCCTGATGTTCCGCCGCGCTGCTCTCAGCCTGTGCTTTTAGCAGCGAAGGGTGGTTCGCCAGTCGGCTCATCACCAGCGAAGGAAGAATCGGGCGCATGGTCCAGTCGAACTTTTTCGGGAGCGTAACGGGCTGGCCAGTCAGACGAGAAAGTTTTATTTCCGACTGTCTGAGCTGCTCCCGGACTCTTTGCAACGCGGTTTCGGCCGCTAATAGCTTCGCTCTGGCCTGCACCAGCTCGCTGTATCTTCCCCTATCCGTTTTAGTAATTTCGTTCAGCATATTCACCAGCTCGCGCATGCGCTCGACGTAGCGCAGCGTAATGTCCTGATTCTGCCGGTAGCGACTGAGATCAATTAATTCGTTGACCGTGCTGTAGGCGATTTGCTGGCGGGTATAGTTATATTGATGCACAGACGCTTTGGCCTGCTGCGTCGCACCGTCTATGCTTTCGCTGTTTCTGCCCCAGTCGAAAAGGGTGGTTGTAACGCTTACCGCAAGGCTACTGTCCCCAGGACGCCGTTGTCCAGGCGCAGCCCCGCTACCAAAAGAGGCCATCGGCGCGGTAGTGCCCAGCTGTACCTGCGGCCAGCGCTGCCCTTTAACCTGATCGATGTCATAATGCGCCGCGCTGCTGTCTGCATCCGCGACTTTAATTTCAGGGCTGTAGGCCAGTGCCTGGTTAATCGTCTGTTCAAGATAGGCGCGGGTACTGCCGCGAATAAGATCGTCTTTGCGTTTCAAATCGCCTGTCGCCAGCGAGGCGGCACAGTCGAAGCTTATCGCCAGTAAACTTATGATAAAAATGTTCCTTCGCATTGCATTATCTCTCCCTGAATGCTTCACGCGCTTTTAAAACCGGCTTGAGCAGGTAGGACAGGATCGTTTTTTCACCTGTTTTGATTTCCACGCTTGCCGTCATCCCTGGAATAATAGGGAAGCTCTTGTCTTTGACATGTAAATCCGATCCGTGCGTCCTGATATAGACCCGGTAGTAGGTCGCATCCTCGCGTCCAGAACGGGCTTTGGTTTCATCGATAATAGTGTCGGGACTGATGCTCTCGATAACGCCGCTAAGACCGCCATAGATGGCAAAATCGTAGGCAGAGATTTTTACCGTGGCTGGCAGACCAGGGTGCAGGAAAGCGACTTCTGAAGGTTTGATCTTCGTTTCCAGTAGCAGATTATCTTCTGAAGGAATAAGCGACATAATCTGGGTGCCGCGTGAGATAACCCCATCAATGGTGGTGGCTTTAATGCTGTTAATCGTGCCTCTTACCGGTGCTGTAATCAGGGCGTGTTTTATCACGTCCTTGCGTCCAACCAGCCGTGCTTCAGCCTGCGTTAAATCCGACTCCAGGCGGGTAAGCTCGCTGTTAGCCTCGGAATGGTATTTATTGGTGCGATCCGCAATCTGCAGGCGGAGATCGTTAGCCTGACGCCGCAGACGCAGGATTTCCATATCCGAAATCAGACCACGTTTCGCCAGTGGCTCTGAAAGGTTGACCTCTTGTTCGGCGAGTTTCAGGTTGTTCGACAGCGCATTGATACTCTCATCCAACAGTTTGCGCCGCGTCTGATACGCTTTGGTTTCATCCTGAACGATGGTATGAAAGTCCTGAATTTCCTGCGGAAAGATCAGCAGTAGATCATAGGCTTCCGCGCGCGCACGTGAGATAGCACCTTTAAGGCTGTACGTTTTCGATAACTCTTCCTGGTAGCTCGCTTCCGCACGGGTGGAATCCAGCTTAAGCAATGGCTGCCCCTTTTCCACCAGATCGCCTTCTTTAACAAACAGCGTCTCCAGCGTGCCGTCTTCAAAGCTTTCAATGATCTGTTCATGGCTGGCGGGGATCACTTTGGCATCGCCTTTGGTTACCTCTTCAACGCGGGCAAAATGGGACCACACCAGCGCTGAGATAACGATAACCACAATCAGCCAGAGAACGGCCATGCTCCTTGGGTGCTTTTGCATCACAATCGCGTTTTGCAGATCATCCAGAAACTGCATATCTGCAGACTGCATTTTAGGTTGTTTACGCATTGGCAGCAGCCTCCTGGTTACCCGCCACTCCGGAAGCGGAGCGGACAGCGTTTTGCACGGCGGTAGCCTTGCGCGGTGGCTGGCGCAACTTCGCCATAATGACGTCCTTCGCACCGTCCGCCAGGATTTTTCCATCCTCCAGCACGATGATGCGGTCAACCAGTTCCAGCACTGCCGTGCGATGAGTCACGATCACCAGCGTTTTATCCTGAACGACCTTCTTTAGCTGGCCAATAAATAGCGCTTCGGAAGCTGTATCCATCGAGCTTGTCGGCTCATCCATTAATAAGATGGTGGGATCCAGTAATAAGCATCTGGCCAGTGA
The DNA here is from genome assembly GCF_030283135.1 of Mixta mediterraneensis. NCBI lineage: Bacteria > Pseudomonadati > Pseudomonadota > Gammaproteobacteria > Enterobacterales > Erwiniaceae > Mixta > Mixta mediterraneensis. The sequence continues at coordinate 31,953 of NZ_JASUAZ010000029.1, forward strand.
CACCTGCTGGCGCTGCCCACCTGAAAGCCCTTGTCCCATTTCGCCAATCGGCATATCGTAGCCTGCCGGATGGCGGCGAGAGAGAGCATCAATTCCCGTCAGCCGCGCCACCTCAAGGAAGCGCTCCGTGCTGACAGCAGGATTTCCTATCACGATGTTATGGCGTAATGTCCCCTGAAATAACCGATTGTCCTGACATACGTAGCCGCAGGCAGAGCGCCAGTCGGCCGGATCTATCTGATTAACATCCAGCCCGTCCATGGTCATTTGCCCTTGGGTTGGCAAATAGAGACGCGCCAGGATTTTTAACAGCGTCGATTTACCGCTGCCAATGCTGCCTAAGATCGCGACCCGCTCGCCGGGACGGATTTGCAGATTCAGGTCGTGCAGAATGTGTTGCGGATCCTGAATGCCCGTTTTGGGGTAATGAAAGCCAGCCTGATTCAGCTTAATTTCCCCTTTCAGTGGCGGCGTCGGTAAGAAATGGGCCTGCTTATCGCGCTCCGTGGGCATCGCCATAAGCTGATTCAGGGAAGTTAATGCGGTTTTAGCCTGCTGAAAGCGAATCGCCAGATTGACCACTGCCGCCAGCGGCGACAGCGAGCGCCCGGAAAGAATCACCATCCCAACCAGCGCCCCCATTGTCAGTTCCCCTGCATGGATAAGGTACACGCCCCACAGCACGATAAGCACCGTGCATACCTGCTGGACGTAGCTGACAAAGTTGCTGGTCAGGCTCGACAGATAGCGCGTTTTCATTGATGAAGCAGCGGCGAGGGCGCTGAAGTCGTCCCAGCGTTTTTGCATTACTCCTTCACCTTTTGCCGCCTTAAGCGTTTCAAGGCCCACAATGGTTTCGATAACGAGGCCCTGCTTCTGCGAGATTTCGCTGATGTTTTCCTTCATATAGCGCGACAGCGGCCACTGAATAACAATCCCGGCAATAATGATGACCGGTACTGCCAGCATCGGAATAATGACCAGCTGGCCGCCGATCATGAACATCACGCTCAGAAAGAGCAGGCAGAAGGGGAGATCAGAGAGCGTAGCAAGCGTCGCCGAAGAGAGAAAATCCCGGACGGATTCAAACTCGCGCAGCTGGTTGGCGAATGAACCGGCCGACCGGGGTTTGCACTCCATTCTGATGGCCAGGGTCTTGCGAAACAGGCGTGAGCCGACGAGAAGATCGGCTTTTTTCCCGGCGCTATCCACCAGATATGTTCTGATTTGTCGGGAAATAAATTCAAAGCTAATAGCGATGAGTACACCAATCGCCAGTGACCACAGCGTGGCATAAGCGCCTGTAGGCACCACCCGGTCATAAACGTTCATGGTAAAAAAAGTAGTCGACAGTGTCAGAATGTTTGCCAGCAGCGCTGCCAGAGCGGCGCTATAAAAGTACTGCCGGTAGCGCCAGAGGTTAGAAAACAACCAGTGCCCCGCCTGAGAAGCATCGGGTAAAATATCGTCATCTGCTCTGGCTGTTCGCGTGACCCTGGTCTTCGAGAACAGGGCGAATCCGGCGTAACATTCGGTCAGTTCCTTGCCAGTGAGATGGCGAGCTTCCTCTTCAGTGGGTTCCAGCAGCGAGAAGTGCTCGCCGTCTCTGCCAAGCAGAATGGCATATTCTCCAGTAGCAGTCGGGATAATGACGGGGAAAAGGGAGTCTGCAACACTTAACAAATCTCTTTTCATCCATCCGGCATGAATCCCCACCTGCTCTAACATCCTTACGGCAATATCCGGCGTTAATTTCTCGCCTCTTGGCAATCCTGCATGGAGCACATCCTGGCTCACCGACTTTCCGTGTTTGTTAACTATCCAGACGACCGCATTAAGCAGGGTATCCTTCCCCGCAGGTGCAGACGAGTGCGTACTGTTATTGTCTTTCATAATGGGATTTTCGAATCTCTGAAGGTTAGTAATTCCGTTACCTTTATTTATGTGGCAACCCTGGTATTTCTGGTTTAAAGAAGAAATAACATTATTAATTTTTTTTATTTAGGTGATTCATCTCATTATTGTTGAGAACTTTCTTTTTTATTTTTACGGAAAATAAAAGAGCGTTATATCCAGTGAAAGATGATGATGCTCAATATTTAACCTTAATTTACACCTCGTAATTCCGGCCGGAGAAATAATTAGCGTAAAGCAGGGTAATAATATAAACAATTAATCCAAGTGATTAATTCATGATTTCATCATTACGACCATAAAAAAATAAATTTACCCCTTTAAAATTAAATAGATAAACAATTATTTACATATATAGCCTCTCTGTTTACCTGATTTTAATAAGGGAAAGCTCATAGTTATAGCAGTTGCAGAATATATCAATACGCTTATTCGCCATTTATTATTAAATACAGGCGGCATGTTTTATTAATGCACCTAATTTCTGTATTCACTCACAGAGCACATAGCAAAACCATTGAAACTTGTAACCAGGGATAGATTATGACGATCTCATCGCAAACTGAAAGCATGTTGACGCATGCAAAAAATATGCTTACTGACAAAAATAACGTTGTTATAAAAGTTGAATCGTTAACACAGTTAACCATTCAGGCGCCTGTACAGGGCAATATCGTCATTAAAGGCGGAGAGGGAATCACTGCCGTTAAAAATCTCAAATTTGTGCGCCATGGTGACAACTTAACGATCTTTACTGAAGACGGGCATCATCCCGCCGTGGTCATTGAAGGCTATTATGCCCAGGAGCAACTCAGCGACATTTATGGCATTGATGATAAAGACCAGCTCTATACCTGGTCAGGCGCGAACAGTACTTCACAGGTCAGCGCCCTGAGTGATGGGGAAAGCAGTGTTGAGCAGGCTGTCCCTGCTCAGGACAGTTCCGCGCTAGCGGAGGAGACGCAATCCGCAGCGGCTGAACAGCAAGATAACGATAATGATAAAGGTGCCGCTGGCCTGTTCGGTATGTCCGGCTGGGCTGCGGCAGCTGCAGGCATCGCGACCGCAGCTGTCGCTGGAGGCGTTATCGCGGCTTCCCGACACGGTAGCCATACCAGTGGTGATAATGGCGACAGCAGCCCTTCGGAAGCCTCCTCGCACCCCGACAGCGCCACTCATGTTCAGCTAACGGATGAGAAAGACAATGACATTATCACCTCCAGTACAGTCAACGAAAAGTCGCACCTGCTGATTAGCGGACAGGCGACCCCAGAATGCTCCGTGATCATCAAAGACGGCGATAATGTCCTCGGCACAGCACCGGTGGATGAAAACGGCCACTGGGAGCTGCCGCTGGCGCTGAAAAGTGGCGCGCATCAGATTACAACTCAAGTCACCGACAACAGCGGTAACACCAGCGATCCAACCGCGCCTATCAGCATTGACGTGGATTTAACGCCTCCTGACGCCGCACATGATATTACCCTCTCCAGTAAAGACGGTAATATCCTGGAGGGGACAACCACCAACAGCAGCACGCCGACGATTCACGGTAAAGCCGAGCCAGGCACCACGGTAACGCTCAAAGAGGGCGATAAGGTCATCGGTTCCGCTGAAGTGGATCAAAACGGTGACTGGCAGATTATCCCGGCCGACGCACTGGCCGAGGGGGAAAATAACCTGACCGTTGAAGTGACAGACAATGCCGGCAACAGAACATCGTCTGCGCTTGACGTCACTGTCGATACGATCCCACCTTCGGGCACCCTCAGCGACATCCAGATCATCAGCGGTAATAACCCGGATGATCTGCATCCGGTTACCAGCGGACTCACCAATGACAGCACACCAGCGCTGAGCGGCGCTGTTGAGGGGGCTGAAGCTGGCGACAGGGTGGTGATCAAAGAGGGTGGCGTGGTAATCGGCTGTGCTGACATTGACAACGACGGGCACTGGTCATTCACGCCGACATCACCGCTGGGCGAAGGCAGCCATCATCTGAGCGCAGAGCTTCAGGACAGCGCTGGAAATGTGGGTGACGCCCGGCCGGTTGATGTTACTGTCGATACCACGGCTCCTGACGCCGCGCAGGCTATCACTGTCTCAGATAAAGACGGCAACGACCTGGATGGCACCGCCACCAACAGCAGCACGCCGACGATTCACGGTAAAGCCGAGCCAGGCACTACGGTAACGCTCAAAGAGGGCGATAAGGTCATCGGTTCCGCTGAAGTGGATCAAAACGGTAACTGGCAGATTACCCCGGCCGACGCGCTGGCCGAGGGGGAAAATAACCTGACCGTTGAAGTGACAGACAATGCCGGCAACAGTACAACCTCAGATCTGGCTGTCACCGTTGACACCACGCCGCCTGACGGCACAACCAGCGTAACCATTACCAGTGATGCGGGTAAACTTGTCGATGCTGCTCATCCGACCAATGACACAACCCCGACGCTCAGTGGTCACGTGGAGGGCGCCCAGCCGGGCGACAGAGTAGTGATTAGGGACGGCAATACCGTTCTGGGCACCGCGTCCATCGCTGATGACGGTAGCTGGACATTTACTCCACCAAACGCGCTGATCGACGGTTCGCACAGCATAACCGCAACAGTTACCGACGCCGTGGGTAACGCGGGCACGCCGTCCGCAGCCACAGACTATATCCAGAATACCGTAAAGCCTAATGCAGCCACGGATATTCATGTCACTAACGACGTCACTAATACCGAAGTGCCAGCAAATGGTATCACCAACGATACGACGCCAACGCTGAGCGGTAAAGCCACCGCAGGCAGTACCATCAACATTCTGGATAAGGACGGCAATATCCTGACAACAGTCCAGGCAGATGATAAGGGAGAATGGCAAACGTCTGTGCCTGTGCTGGCAGACGGACTTTATGATGCTTTACAGGTCCAGGTCGTTGATAATGCTGGCAACCACGCTGAAACATCCGTGCCAGCTTTCACAGTGGATACGGTTAACCACAACACGACCAGCATCGAAAGTACTTCCGGTAAAGCGGACGCGACCCCAACGTTTAATGGGCAGGTTATTCTGGCGGATGGTGATACCTACCAGACCGTCACCGTGACCATTAAAGATGATAACGGCGCCGTCATTGCCAGCAATATTCCTGTCAATGCCGATGGCAGCTGGAGCTTCACACCTGACGACGAACATCCACTTACCCCGGGTGTGCATCACATTAGCGCCGTGGTTGTCGATAGCGCTGACAACGAATCGCAGCTGGGTTATCTGAACGGTTCTTCCGATGGTAGCATGACCATCATACCCTCCGAACCTGTGGTTATCTCCAGCAGCGCGAAAGAGGGAGGGGCAGATACCTTTGGCTATTCAATCGCAGCCAGCGACAATTACATTTACATCAGTGCGCCACGAGCAGGCACAAACGCGAACGGCGGTGCTAATTATCAAGGCGTTATCTACGCTATCTCTAAAAACTATGCCCATCTGATTACCCAGAGCTGTGATATTGAAACGCTGCTCGGGAATCATCCTGAAATGGGAATCATCATTCAGAATAACAGTGCCGTACATAACGCTAATGGTGATAATAGTGACTTAGAAGGATATGGTCTTAAAGCGCTAGATGGCGGTTGGGTAGCTATTTACTCTCACTGGAACGACAAAGTGTTCTTTATCAAAGAACCGTTGCCGCAGAATTTGGATCTGAAAGATATTTCCAATGCGCCAGACGGGTATAACGAACATGGTTTCATGATAACCGATAATGACTGGGCTAGATATTTTGCCTTCAACGTGGGGTCCATTGCGAATAAAGACGGTACGTTGACGTTTCTTATCGGCGATATTGCCTCCGCCAGAGGTGAACACGGCGCTATCACCACAGTCACGTTCGATCCTGCAAACGGCAAATGGGGCAATATAACCTTGAAGGCTGATCCAGCTAATGGTACAGAGCATGCCGGATGGGTTCCTGAAAGCAATCTACCGGAAGGCATGAGCGTGGGTCATATTGACCATGAAGACTGGACGACTACAGGTACGACGCAGAACAACAACTTAGGTTCCGATATTCAGATGCTCGGAGATATTTTGGGCGATGGTCATCAATATCTTGCCATTCAGGATGCTGAGTCAGCGAGATTGGGACTGAACGGCCGGGGCACCTGGTACCTTTACCAAGTGCCGGAAACAGGGATGCCAGCTAATCTCAGCCTGGCTGATGTTGATACTTCTCAGATGATTCGTATTAACAATATTGGCTCGGGATTATTAAATGAAATTAGTACTAATCCCTCTCAAGCCATCGGTAGCGCTGAGCAGGTTCCACACACTCACAATATCGCGAACCTGGGTGGTTTCAGTAATGACACTGATACAGATATTGCTATCGGATCGTCAACAGATAACTATAAATTGACAAACGGCAAAGTCTGGATCCTCCACGCGAATAAGCTTGATGGCGATATTAACATCGGCGTGAACGATCAATCTCAGTCCTTTGATACCAAATATGGTTATGCCATTGTCAGCACCAATCACGGCGGCGGGCAAGGTTTTGGCCTTAACGTCATCGGAGGTTATGATTTTAACGGCGACAATATCAAAGATTTAGTGATCAGCGATCCAAACGCTAAGGATCCGAACGGTAATACCACCGGAGCCGTCTATGTCGTTTATGGTGGACACGAAGCCGATTATCAGGGCTATCTTGCCAGCAATAATGGTCAGATCGATATTCAGGATATTCTGGATAAAGGCTGGGGAGAAGTGCATTACGGTAGCGTGAATAATCAGTTGTTTGGCTGGTCGGTTGATGTTGTGGATATGAATGGCGACGGACGTCCTGATCTTATCGTTGGCGCCCCATCATCGACGACAGGAGACAGTAACAGCGATTTGCACAATGGTCAGGTATACGTAATCTACAATACACACGACGACCAGCCTGCTTCGCACGCCATCGGTACATTTGCGGCGAATAGCGATACGGATGTGGTTAATTATGATGATACCGGTGCGGCGCTGCTGCTCGATGGCGACCATCAGAACATTGATTTGGCGAATCTGACCTCGGTCTTAAAGGGTCATCATAATGTGGATATGTCCGATGGCAACAACACGCTGAAAATGGACAACCGCACGCTGGATGCTATAGCGAGTGAAAACGATGAGGAAAGCACTCCATTGATCGTAACGGGGGAAAACGGCAACGTTGAACTGGGCGGCGGAGCTGAAAACTGGCATTCCAATGGAACGGTGACCGTTGACGGTACGGCTTATCAGGAGTTTCAGAGTAGCGGTCAGTCAGAAGTACTGATTGAAGACCGCGTTCATGTCACTATTCTCTAACATTTAACGTAAGCAGTAAGGGCATAACGTGTAATGCGTTATGCCCTTTTTTATTGCTGACTGAAAGCGAAGCCTGAAATCCAGCTCAAGCGACTGGAAGATGACCTTATTGTAGTGGCATAGTGAATTTGGCCACCTGAACAGAGGTGATATGCTCACCTCAGAACATTACAGGTGCCCCAATGAAAAGAAGAATTTTCAGCGCAGAGTTCAAACGTGAATCCGCTCAACTGGTTCCTGACCAAAACTATACGGTTGCAGATGCTGCCAGCGCTATGAATGCTGGTCTGTCCACAATGACGCGACGGGTGAAGCAGTTGCGTGATGAGCGGCAGGGTAAAACACCAATAGCTTCCCCCATTACCCCGGAACAGATCGAAATACGCGAGCTGAAGAAAAAGCTACAACGCATTGAAATGGAAAACGAAATATTAAAAAAGGCTACTGCGCTCTTGATGTCAGACTCCCTGAACAGTTCTCGTTAATCGGGAAACTCAGAGCGCAGTATCCTGTGGCCACACTCTGCCACGTGTTCGGGGTGCATCGCAGCAGCTACAAATACTGGAAAAACCGCCCTGAAAAGCCAGACGGCAGGCGGGCTGTATTACGCAGTCAGGTTCCGGAGCTGCATAACATCAGCCATGGCTCTGCTGGCGCAGGAAGTATCGCGACCATGGCAACCCTGAGAGGCTTCAGAATGGGACGCTGGCTTGCCGGCAGGCTCATGAAAGAACCGGGACTGGTCAGTTGTCAGCAGCCTGCTCACCGGTATAAATGTGGTGGCCATGAACACGTCGCTATCCCGAATCACCCTGAGCGGCAGTTCGCAGTGACAGAGCCTAATCAGGTGTGGTGCGGCGACGTGACGTATATCTGGACAGGTAAACGCTGGGCATACCTCGCCGTTGTTCTCGACTTGTTCGCAAGGAAACCTGTCGGCTGGGCAATGTCATTCTCTCCAGACAGCAGACTGACCATTAAAGCGCTGGAAATGGCATGGGAAACCCGGGGCAAACCAGCCGGGGTGATGTTCCACAGCGATCAGGGTAGCCACTATACAAGCGGGCAGTTCCGGCAGTTACTGTGGCGTTACCGGATCAGGCAGAGTATGAGCCGACGCGGAAACTGCCGGGATAACAGTCCGGTGGAACGCTTCTTCAGGAGTCTGAAAAACGAGTGGGTACCGGTGACAGGTTACGTAAGCTTCAGTGATGCTGCCCATGCAATAAGGGACCACATCGTCGGATATTACAGCGTACTCAGGCCGCACGAATATAACGGTGGGCTACCACCAAACGAATCGGAAAATCGATACTGGAAAAACTCTAAAGCGGTGGCCAGTTTTAGTTGACCACTACATATAGAGCAAGGTTATTGGGAAAAGAATAAATCGACTTTGATAGAGAAGACCGGACTTGAACGACTTATTACACTAATAACGCAGTCTCTTGATAATCTGGAGAATATCTTTAACGAGAAGCTTGATCGTATAACTATTGGTATAAACTCAGATGCTAATGATTTTGTAAAAAAACAGCCACAGCCAAACAGATTACAGTGGAGTCTGGCCAGTGAAAAATGGAAGACCAGCATCGATAATCCGATTTACAATCAGATAAAAAATATCGGGATAGTCGACGTAATGAAGTATGTAAACAATGAGACGGATTTTTTATCTGTGTTCAATGCCGTATCATCCAGAAAGAATAGTCTGGAAGCTGACTGTAATAATCTTCTTGCCTGTATATTTGGTAACGGAGCAAATTATGGTGTTCATAGAATGGCGACTGCATCAGACCGTAGTATTGGCATACTACGTGATGTAAATGACAAATTCATTCACCCCGATACAACTGGAATAGCTAGCACAGTAATATCTGACGCAATTGCAAACCTTTCGGTGTATAAATACTGGACAATAAATGAAGAATCTCCATTTGGAAATGTTGATGGACAGGAGCACACTTGCAGAATAAATACATTCAAAGCCTGTTAATCTGCCAAGTATTTCAGAAAAGGAAAAGGTGTTTCTGCGGTGACACTGGTATCTAATCATGTACCATTGGCAACTGTGGACATTTCTCCAAATGAATATGAAGGACACTTTGCATTTAACCTGTTATATAATAACACCACTGAAATACAGCCAAAACCATTAGCTACTGATAATCATGGTGTCAATAACGTAAATTTCGCGATACTGGATATCTTTGGTTATCAGTTTTCACCACGTTATGCAAAATTCAAAAAAGTATTTAATGAGTTGTTTGAGGTTATCCTGGAGGATGAGCAACTTATTATCAGGCTTAAAAAGCAATTTAATTTTAAACTCATTGCACAGGAATGGGAAAACATCCAGCATATTATTTGATCTTTAAGCAGAAAAACAACCGTCCAAAGTACGGTAGTTAAGAAATTATCTAATGCAAAGCGTAGTGGTAAGACATTAGCAGCGCTCCGGGAGTATGACCGGATTATAAAATGCATCTATGTCTTGGACTATGCTGACAATAAAACTTTAAGGCAATTTTTTCTGCAGGCTCTGAACAGAGGTGAAGCTTATAATCAACTAAGAAGAGCAATAGCATCAGTCAACGGAAATCAATTCCGTGGTGGCGATGACTATCAGATAGATCAATGGAACGGTTGCGCGAAACTGATAGCTAATTGTGTAATCTACTATAACTCAGCAATATTATCCGGACTGGTCGAGAAATTTGAAAAAGAAAATAATAAAAAAGTGATAGACGTTCTGGCTAACTTAGCCCCAGTAGCATGGAGACACATTCTCCTTGGTGGGAACTATTCTTACGAAGATCAAGTAGCGATCACGAATTTGAATAGTCTTCTGGAGGGGGTGGATCCACTAAGCGATGAAGATGACGCGGAGTATGAATAAAATTAACTACTTGATAAATAATAGTTTTTATGTGATAGCATCATTTTATATAAAAATCAACCATTTAAGCATTAACGCGGAAGGACTTTACAAAAAACAATTAAATTAATTAACTTTCATTATATTAGTACAGATAAATTTTACCACAAATATTTACCTTCCTCATCACAATTATCACAATTTATTTTTATATATTTTATAGACAGAAAATGTTAATAAAATTATTCTATAATAGCCGACACTTGCTTGTATTAATCCAATGTTTTCAGAGGTACTGATGATTCAATTTATTAATAGATGTAACACCTTTTCATTACCACGTCCTGCACAAAACAATACAACAATGATTCATAACATTGACTCATCGTTTAATGAGTATTTAGAAGAATTAAAAAAACCAATTTCAAAGGAAAATAATAACTATAGTGAAGATGCTATAAAATATAAAAAAACTATTTTAGGCCAGACATTCACAAACTACAATTTATCTGATTCCGTTGACTTATCTGAGATAGACTTACAAAACGTGGATGTTAATGATATTATATATAATATAAAACCCTTTCTCATTGGCAACCATGTTATTACCAATATTCTACTCAGTATTAACAGTATTGACGACAAATACAGTCAGCAGAAAATTCAGTTAGCTCATGACATAGTCGGATGGTTACGTCAGGAAAAAGATATTTTATCTCTGGATTATCAGGTGTTTGAAATATTATCCCATTCACTTTATACAACTGATGCGGATATATCAGAATATGTTACCTTGTCCTGTAATAAAAACTCAGATGAAGAGGGTATAACCCCCTCTGAGATTTCACTATCAAACACAACAAAACCCGAAGATGTCAATACCGATCGAATTCTGACCCACCCTGCCAAAGTAAAACTGACCCACCCCCTTTGAATCATTCGAGCGTTGTTGCTTTCGTTTTCTTCTGGAGTTGACCGCTTTTCAGCTTATCTTTCAGT
>NZ_JASUAZ010000030.1:0-40124 GCF_030283135.1 Mixta mediterraneensis
CAATGGCCACGTTACTTGATGGAAAACGGGTCTGGGCAGAAAAGAATCTGAACCAGATTTAATCTGACAGACACCTGTATAAATAACCGGTAACTGTCAGATCAGGTCTGAGCTAGTACAAATAATATCCTGCACATAAGCATCCACCCCGATAAAGGTGAATCCACTTTTGATCAAACCAAGGATAACCGCACCAATCAACGTTCCGGTAATACGACCCACGCCGCCCATCAGGCTGCTGCCCCCGATCACCGCTGCGGCAATCGCATCCAGTTCATAGGCCATGCCCATACTTGACTGACCGCTGCTGACGCGCGCCGCCAGCACCACGCCCGCCAGACCGGAAAGCGCGCCTGCAATGGTATAAACAATGATCAAATATTTGTTTACGTTAATACCCGACACTTTCGCCGAGGTCATGTTACCGCCAATAGCATAAACGTATTTACCGTAGCGGGTATGCTTCAGCGCAACATGGAACAGGAACGCCACCACCAGAAAAATAACTACAGGCATAGCGCCCTGACCGATAGACGTAAAGCTATCAGACAGGAAACTAATTGGATTGCCCTGAGTGTAATACTGCGCCAGCCCTCTTGCAGATACCATCATGCCCAGCGTGGCGATGAAAGGCGGGATGCCGGTGCGGGTAATCAGTGCGCCGTTGACCAGGCCGCATAACAATCCAACCCCAATACCCGCCCCAATCGGTATTACCGCAGGCATATTGACCAGCGCCGGAAACATCGGCGTCAGGCTGTCCGAGGTTTGCGCCAGACTGGCCGCCACTACAGCGGTTAAGGCAATGACCGAACCGGAAGACAAGTCGATGCCGGTAGTAATGATGACCTGGGTTACACCCACCGCGATGATGCCGATTATCGCAACCTGTAACAGAATCAAAATCAAACGGTTAGTGTTCATCAGAAAGGATTGATCGCGCACATACCAACCGGCGATTTCAAAGATCAGCGCGATGCCGACCATCACCACAAAGATGCCGGTATCTTTCGGCATCTTGTGCCGCAGACTGGCGAAAAACGACGTTTGATGATTTGCCGCTGGGGCAGTTACTTTCATATTGCTCATAATTTTTCTCGCGCCTCACTCGGATGCCAACGACAAAATGGTTTCCTGATCGGCTTCTTCTTTATCGAGGATGCCGGTTATACGCCCGCCATGCATGACCATCACCCGGTCGCTCATGCCGAGAATTTCCGGCAGTTCAGACGACACCATGATGATTGCCACGCCACGGTTGGCCAGTTCACTGATCAAACGATAAATCTCTGCTTTCGCCCCTACGTCGATACCGCGAGTAGGTTCGTCCAGAATCAGAATCTTCGGTTGCGCCAGTAGCCAGCGCGCAATCAAAACCTTCTGCTGATTACCCCCGCTGAGGTTATTGATGATCTGATCCATGGTCGGCGTTTTGATGTTAAGACGGCGGATCTGCTCCATGCAGTCCTGCGCCATCTTCACGTGGCTGACAAAGCCGCTCTTGCCGCTGTATTCCGGCATATTGACGATGCTCATGTTCTCCATTACCGACAGCACCAGGAACAGCCCGGACTTTTTACGGTCCTCGGTCAGAAATGCCATCCCCTTTTCAATCGCTGTTGATGGCGAATCAATGTTTACGGGCACCCCGTCAATCAGCACTTCGCCGCTGTCAAAACTTTCCATGCCGAACAGACTTTCCATCACTTCGCTGCGCCCTGCTCCGACTAATCCGGCGACGCCGAGAATTTCACCTCTACGCAGGGTAAAGTTGATGTCAGTAAAGCGATCTTTGCAGGTGAGATTGCGCACCGTCAGCACTTCTTCGCCGATGGCATTGTTGAATTTCGGAAACAGCTGCGTCAGTTCACGTCCAACCATTTGGGTTATCAGCGACTGGCGAGTGAATTCCGTGGTGTGGTTGCTGCCAATCCAGCTGCCATCACGAAAAATGCTGATCTCATCGGTAATCGCAAAGATTTCATCCATTTTGTGACTGATATAAATAATGGCTTTACCCTGCTCACGCAGGTCGCGAATAATGGTAAACAGATGGGCAACTTCTGTTTCCGTCAATGCGGAAGTGGGTTCGTCCATGATCACGATGTCGGAATTCCATGACACCGCTTTGGCAATTTCAACCATCTGTTGCGACGCAATGCTCAGATCGCCCACCATACGATCGGCTTTTAACCGGATATTCAGTCTGTTTAACAGTTCCTGCGTCACCTGGTTAAGTTTGCTGTGATCGACAAAACCAAACTTCATCGGTTCTCGTCCCAGCCAGATGTTTTCGGCCACTGTCATGTACGGCACCAGATTCAGCTCCTGATGGATCATGGAAACGCCGGAACGCAACGCGTCCATAGTGTCCTGAAACTGCACCGGCTCCCCTTTAATGCGAATCGTCCCCATGTCGGGACGATACATCCCGATCAGGCACTTCATTAAAGTGGATTTGCCCGCGCCATTTTCCCCCATCAAGGCATGTACCGTTCCCGAACGCACCCGCAGCGATACGTTGTCGAGAGCCTTCACTCCTGGGAAGAACTTACTGATGCCTTCGGCTTCAAGCGCAAAAGCGGTCATACATCACCTCCGTACGGCTAAGTCGGGAACGATTATTTCTGGTTACGATTCGTAAACTTGTCCATGTTGTCTTTTGTGATCAGCTGATACGGGACGTTGACCACTTTTTGTACTTCTTCACCCTTAGCCAGTTTGATCGCCGTTTGCACTGCGCCTTCACCCTGACCTTTAGCATCCTGGAAAACGGTAGCGACCATCTTTCCATTCTTTAACATCTGTAACGCGTCTGGCGTGCCATCCACCCCAGCAATTAAAATGTGGTTAGGGTTTTTCCCCAGCGCCTGCAAGGCACCGATTGCCATTTCGTCGTTATTTGAAGCGATGGCCTGAATATCATCCCCTGCTGTTAACCAGTTACTCACCACATCAACGGCATCGTTGCGCATAAATTTCGCGGTCTGCTTCTGCACGACCTTGATATTTGGATATTTAGCCACGACCGCTTCTACGCCTTTGGTACGGTCACGTGTCGATTCATTCGCCAGATCGCCCAGCAGGATCGCGACGTTACCTTTGCCATGCATGGCTTTCGCCAGTTCTTCCATCTGTAAACGACCCGCCAGCTCGGAATCCGATCCGACATACGCCATTTTGTCAGTCAGTTCGGCCTGTGGCCGACGGTTAACAAATACCAGCGCCACGCCAGCTTTCTTCGCCTGATCCATAATCGGTTTTACCGCATTGGTATCCACCGGGTTAACGATGATGGCGTCAACACCCTGGCCTATGAAGCTTTGTACCTGCTGTAATTGCTGCGCCACGTCACCTTTGGCATCTTCGATCTGGCCTTTTACGCCATCTTTCTGCATCTCTTGCTGAATCGAAGTACGCACAATGGTGAGAAAGTTATCGTCAAACAGCGCCATGGAAACGCCGACCTGAATGTCTTTTGCCATTGCGGCAGCGGGTAACATGCAGGCTAACAGTGAGGCAACGATCGTTTTTTTGATGTTCATAGAGACCCTTCTTTATCGTTAACTTGCTCAGTGAGTTGACACCGCGAATGAAAAATATTTTTTACATTCATTCAACACGGCTGGCGTTTTTTATCGGTTAATAGAGGTAAGACCTGGGGTTTAACGCATTTCTGTGATCGATCACTCCTTTTCACAATGTGTTGATTAAACACTATTTAAATTCAAATGGAGGTTTCAGTTTTTCCGCCCTGTTCCACCGGCAGCAGTAAACAGTTTATTTATTCCATATACTTACTTTTTGAAACTTTTAACATAAAAGCATTGAAATGATTGTTTTAACATCGTCAAATAACAAAACTTTGACGCGCATCTAACATCTACCGATAAATGCACATAAAGTGAGATCTTGTTTGCAGTTTGAAAAGCAGGCTAATGTAATGAAAAAGCAGCAATGCGCTGCTTTTACGAGCAGTTGAACGCAATAAGTTAAAGAGGGCTTTGACATCCCGAGGCAGCGTCGTTAATATTCGCCCCGTTCCAACGATTCCTCTGTAGTTCAGTCGGTAGAACGGCGGACTGTTAATCCGTATGTCACTGGTTCGAGTCCAGTCAGAGGAGCCAAATTTAGAGAAGCCCGCTCAGGGAAACCTGAGCGGGCTTTTTGTTTTTCAGCGGTTTTTGAAAGTCAGCTAAGAACAATCAGCAAAAAAGACCCGTTTTAGAACGCCTGCAACTGACTCGTCAGTTCAGGTCGAGAGATTCAGCAGCTGAGCGGCTGCTGAAATGGGAAATGCCATAAGGATGATTGTTCAAGCGTAACATTTTTGACTTGTATCTTAGGGGGCGAGAGAGTGACATTTGCCCTGGAAGTAAAGCATATCCATCGTAAAGCGTCGCTGATGACCGTCCGTGAACAGATGACCCACTTTCCTCCAGATATTCCTGCATTACGGGTGTGCAACCGCCTGACGTCTGTGCTGGCGAAATATTGCGCGGATAACCAGTTTAATTTCATCGATACGGCCGGGAATGCCCGTATCCAGATGCCGGGGTTATAGCTGTTTATTGAGGGTCGATATGAAAAAAGACCTATGGCTGTTAGCAATTATTTTGCTGAAGGCGTAATGAAGCTTCTTTTTGTGTTGCTAATCGCTAATGAGCGAACCGAACGCGCGCCTGCTTGCTGAGCGCACCAAAGCATTCCGCACCCCTGGTGCGCGCTAGCCGCAATCATTATGCGCATACGTTTAAAGTCGGATTGAATCGATAAACCGCTTACTTTCGCTCAGAACATTCACAATGCGATCAACCGGAACCGGCGTGCTGCTGCGCTGTGGTGTACTGTCTGCCAGTCGGTGCATACGTAATGGGATCTCTAATGTACAGGGGATCTCATGAGCGGCTAAAACCGGTATCAGCCGCGAATAATCCAGAAGGCCCTGGCCAATCGCTGGAAAACGGTATTCATTTTCCAGTTTCACAACGTCTTTTATGTGGCAATGGCGCATATTTGGCAACATTTGCAGTACTTCTCCAATCGCATCTGCCTCAGGACGTAGCGATACCATATTGCCCGCATCGCCATTAAAAGCGATCGACGACGCATTAACGTCATGCAGCAATTGCTCACCCTCATGAGTTAAGGCAAAAGCGTCGTAATTATGATCACCACCGTTTTCAATGAGTAACTGACATTCTGCCTGCTGAAGTACGGGTACAATCTGCTGAAGGTTTTTCACTAAAGCCGCATAGTCGCGCCGGCTCGCCGTGCAGACATTCAATAAATTTACGCCGATCCGCTGTGCGAACTGAATGCGCGTCTGCAACCAGGAAACGGCCTCCGCTCGCGCCAGATTGAACGTACAACCTAAAGCCAATGTTTTAAGCTGATGCTTGTCCAGTAGCTTGCGAATGCGTTCCGCGTTGCCCGGGCTAAACAGACTGTCATCCAGATCGCCAACGTAGCCTTGGTTATAAGCCAGTTCCACATACTTATAGCCGGTCTGTTTAATCAGGCTAAAAGCGACATCCATATCGTGGCCGTCGAAAATAGATGTATTCACGCCGAGCTTAAGCGAATGAGACATATCGGGCATTCTCCTTTCTGTACGAAGCAGGAACCGGAAGCATCAAACGTAATCGGGTAACAGGCAGTAGCTGCAGCCAGACATTATCAGTATCCACGCATGATGCCGGGCTTCTCTGCAATATCAAACGTGTGGGCATATCGTCTTTCTAACGCGGCATTCCGCCTGTCGCATTTAAGGCCTCCCGGACAAAACGCCCGGCGGCCCGTCAGAAATTTAGAGACGTTAGATGCCATGCGAACTAACAGCCGAAAAGCCTTTTCGAAGGCTGAAGAGGAAGCCAGATTCTGCCCGTAAAGGTTGTAGGCAGTGCCGTGGTTGGCGGTAGCGATGGGAACAGGCAATCCACCCTGAACGGTAATACCGCGCTCGAAACCCAGCATTTTCAAAGCGGTGGCGAACTGATCGTGATACATCGACACCACAGCATCCAGTTTTTGCGTCTCGACGGCTTTATACGTCGTATCTGCCGGATAAGGTCCATATACTTCAATGCCTTGCTCTTTCGCTTTTGCCATGGCGGGTTTAATAATGGTTTGCTCCTCATCGCCGAACAGGCCGTTTTCCCCGCCGTGCGGATTCAGTGCCTGAACTGCGATCTTCGGCTGCGCAACGCCCGCCTGACGCAGCGTACGATCCATTAATGCGATGGTATCCACCACACCATCAACGTTAAGGTTACTGACAATATCGCGGAACGGAATATGTGATGTGGCGCGTCCGGCCCAGAGATTATCAACGACATTCACTTCACAGCAGAAGTCGTTGTAATTCAACAATTCAGCGAACCAGTGCAGTTCATCGCGGTGCTTTAGCCCGCCCATATGCATGGCCTGTTTATTTAGCGGAGCAAAGCAGACGCCTTGCGTAATCCCCTGTTGCGTCAGTTCTACCGCGCGTGCCAGCGTCTCCAGAATATAGACGCCGCTCTGCTCGGTAGCGTTGCCATAATCAAACGGCGTACGTTGCGTCCAGTCATGGTTAAGCAGCAGCGGTTCGCCCGGCGTAAAAGTGACAGCTTCCGCGTTTGAAATTTCCCGATACGGAAAGCGCTGGCCGACGATGTCCATTCCTTTTTCCAGCTCGTTACGATCGGCAATAAGAATAATATTTGCCAGTTCGCGCAGCGCGGGTTGCGACAAAACTTTCGCGACCAGCTCCGGACCAATACCTGCCGGATCGCCCAATACCAATGCAACTGAAGGTTTTTTCATCATAGTTTCCTTAGTGGTAGATGTTGTGTGCGGTCTGCATGTCGCCGTGCGAAGTGGAATCATCAGACAGCGGAATATCCGGGCGCATAAAGAAAGTGAGTACAATACCCACCATCAACAGCACGACCGAGCCGTAAAAGGGCAGGCTCCAGTTACCGGTTTTGTCGATAATGATGCCGAACAAAATCGGCGAAATGATACCCGCCACTGCTGAACCCGCATTAACCAGGCCGCTGGCGACGCCGACATATTTAGGTGTGATCTCCATCGGCACCGCCCAGATAGGCCCGATGGTGAGTTCGAGGCAGAAGAATGCAAGGCCGAGGCAGACGGTGATCACCGTCATATCGGTCGAGTTAATTACCGGAATAAGCAGCAACATAGCGCTGAAAAAGCTGAAGATGATGACGTTGCGCCGCGCCTTCACAACGTTGCCGGTGCGTTTCAGAATCATGTCGCTGACCACGCCACCGACCGTGTTGCCCACCACGCCAGACAGGAACACGGCGGAAGTAAACAGTGCTGACGACTTAAGATCCATTCCGCGACCGTTCATGAAAAAAGTGGGCAACCAGGTGAAAAATAGCCAGCCGGTCCAGCCATAGCAAAAATAGACACCCATAGTCGGGCCTATACGTTTCAGCAATGCTTTCCAGGGAATCGGCGCTTTGACTTTATCCGTTACGCCAGCATCAAGCTGAGGCAACGTTTTACGCTCTTTTTCGCTCATTTCGGCAATCTGATGAGGATTATCGCGAAAGCCAGCAATCCAGAACGCCAGCCATACGGCAGTAATCGCGCCCAACGCAATAAATGAAAAACGCCACGAGTGCAGCAACACCAGCAATGCTACAAGCGATGGCGTGACTGCATTACCAAAACGGGAGAAAGAATGCGTAATGCCTTGTACGAACCCGCGTTTTTCACGAGCGAACCAGAATGTCATGGCGCGCGCCTGTGAAGGCAGCGCGGCGCCCTCACCCACGCCAAGTAAAAGCCGTGACAGAAACAGCGAGACAAAACCGCCAGCAAAACCGGTGCAGACAGTGGCAACCACCCAAATGCTACCGCAAATAATGATGGTTTTGCGCGCACCGAATCGGTCAACGAACCAGCCGCCAATAATCTGGAACACGAGATAGGTGTAAGCGAAGGCGGAGAATATCAGCCCCAGGTCGGTATTGTTTAAACCCAAATCCGATTTGATCAGTCCGGCCGCGGTGGAAAGGTTGACGCGGTCGATATACATCAGAAACGACAGGGCGCAAAAAAGCGCCAGCACTCGCGTACTGAATCTGTTTTTCATAGGGTAACCTTTTGCGAGGTAAGTCAGAGGTGGAGCCATCACCATCAGGCGAAACGTCTATTACGGGCATTGACTTTAAACGGGCTGTTCACTGCAATACCGGCGCTACGTTGTTATGTCTGGCATGCTCGCTCCATTAACGTTAAGTGTGACAACGAAGGTTTTATATCGAATCATGATCAAATGAACGAATGATGTTCATCTGTTATATTTATCGCCTATTTTTTACGCTTAAAGCGTGACGTTAATCACAATTAGTGTGCTAAGTAATAATTCAGACAGAAAGTGCGATCCCTATCGCAACGCTTAAACGAGCAATGAACATTTGTACATTCAAGAGATAAGGTAGAAACAAAAGATCAATCCAAACGAGATTCCTTTCGTTCAAATAGCGTGCAAATGCGCACCGTAACCGGGACTTTGCCTGCGGCATGGGGATTATGACCAAAACGGACAAGATCGATGTCTATATGCTGGCCTGTTACGCGCTGCTTAAAAAAACGCACCGCCAGGAGTCACCTTTACCCGAAGTCAGGCATCTCTGCGCGTTGCTGCGCCTATTGGCGGACATTTCGGTTATCCAGGCAGGAGCTCCTTCCCACGATCGCCTACTTTTTAGCCACCCAAAGGCAAAGGCGATCCCCGTAAGAAGAGCCACATTCGAAAAAACCGCTTAAGGCAACGTAAGCGGTTTTTTATGCCTTGATTACGCACCCCGGCCGCATTCCCTTACAAATAGCTGTGATAATCTCTTCCTTCTTCTTATTTCGTTGAGCAGCTTTTTAACGCTATGTCGGAAATCACAAAACGAAAAAATGACCCTGAAGGGCTAAAAAAACGCATTATTGCCAGTGCGTTAAAAATTTTTGCTGAGTTCGGTATGCAGGGCGCGCGTATGGAAAAAATCGCCGAGAACGCGCAGACCACTAAACGCATGGTGGTCTATCACTTTGGGACGAAGGAGCAGCTTTATATTGATGTGCTGGAGCAGGTTTATCAGTCGATTCGCCAGCACGAAACCGGGCTGGATCTGGCAAAGATCAAACCGGAGCAGGCGATGATCAAACTGGTGGAAGCCAGTTTTGATTATCACGTCTCGCACCCGGATTTTATGCGGTTAGTCTGTACCGAGAACCTGCTGCGTGGTCGCTATATCAGCCAGTCTACGCAGATTAAAGCGCTGAATCGCAGCGCGCTCGACGTGCTGGATGACATCCTGACACGTGGTCAACAGCAAGGTTTGTTTATCAAAGAGGTACAAGCCATTGATGTGCACCGCTTAATCAGCAGTATTTGCGTCCATCATGTCTCTAATCGTTATACCTTCAATGCGCTGTTCAGCCCGGACAACAGCGAAGAAGAAAGCATTCATCGCAACCGACAGTTAGCGGTGACCGCAACGTTGCGCTATATCCGCAAGCCCGACTAGCGGACTAGCGAAATAAGCCACCTTCTGGGATGGTCTACGCTTTAATGACGAAATCCGTCACAGACCTTAATAAACAGGAACGCAGTTGTGAGCAGAGACGCCCACCTTTATCCGCTTCGTCAAACCCAGGTTGAACCATCAGATGATGCGCTGTGGAACTGGGCGCAAAACACCCGGATCGGCAGCCGCCAGCAGGTGAAACGTCCAGCTAACGAAGCAGAACTTCAGGAGATCATGCGACAGTCGCAAGGCCGGGTACGCGTAATGGGCAGCAGACTTTCGCCCGGCAGGATGCTGCAGGTCGATGAAAACCATTTGTTGCTGGATCTCAGCGCCCTTTCCGGCCTGATCGCCAGCGATGAAAACAGCGCGACGTTTGGTGCGGGCACCTCTTTACAGCAGATTTATGCCACGCTAACCACGATGGATCGTATGCTGGCATCGTCGCCTGGCGTCATTGCCGTGCAGACATTAGCAGGCGCGATGGCTACCGGCACGCACGGCCAGGGATTGCAGCAAAGTTCGCTGGCCGACGAAGCGTTGCGTATTCGCATGGTGCTCGCGGATGGTTCACTGCGCGAGTTTGTCCGTGGTCAGGAAGACTTTTCCGCCGCACAAGTGACGCTCGGCGCACTCGGTATTGTTACCGCCGTCACGCTACGAACCGCGCCATTCCGTATTTTTACCTGCCATAAATATGCCGTCACCGCCGACCGCCTTGAACAGGATTTACCGCGCTGGAATGAAGCGTATCCGTTTAGCAAAGCCTGGTGGTTCGTTGATGACAATCTTATGCATGTATGGAATGCCCAGGAAGCCAGCCCTGAAGATCGACAGCGTTATGAGCAGCGCGGTCGCAAAGTGGTGGAACATGCCGATACGGGCGACGACAGTTTAAATGACACTATCGATCAAACGCTGGCGCATATGCATCGTGATACGCAGATTCACGGTAAAGGCGGCAAACAGTTTCGCACTGTCACCCGTTTCCGTGATTTTACTGACGTGACCGGCGACATCTATCAGCTATTTTGTCGCGGCATTGCCGTGCCACAAATCAATGTAGAAATCGGCGTGCCGCTGGAAAATACTCCCGCCATTATTAGCAAAATAAAAAGCTGGTATGCCCGGAACCAGCCGCATATGCATTATCCGGTTATTCTGCGCTGCACAGGAGCGTCGTCGGCCTGGTTAAGCCCGGCTTACGGTCGCCCGACCTGCTTTTTCGGCTTTGTAGTCTATTACGCTGACGACGGTTCGCTTTCTCAAGAGGGGCTGCATTTTCTGACAGAGGTGGAAAAGCTGCTGGCAGAAGAAGGTGGACGTCCCCACTGGGGAAAATATTACGATGATGAGCGCTATACATGGCGCGAAATCTATCCCAGGTGGGATGAGTTTCGGGCTCTGCGCAACCAGCTCGATCCACAGCGTCGCTTCAGTAATGATTACATCACTACTCTTTTCGATTGAATTTATTTGGGAAAATTATGTTTGCCTGGGTAACGTTGTTGACTCAACCCGACTATTTAGTTGGCGTGAAAGCGCTGCATCGCTCACTGAAACAGAGCGAAACGCGTTGGCCGCTGATAGTAATGACCACGGATGCGATTCCCCTCGCCGATCGCGAAGATCTACAGGCACAAGGCTGTGTCATTCATCAGGTCGAGCCGCTTTATCCGCGCGACGATTTAGAACATCACTATGCGTCGGCGCAGTTTGGTGAAGTCTGGACCAAGCTGCGTGCCTGGCAGCTGACAGACTGTGAACGCGTAGTATTTTTAGATGCCGATATGCTGGTACTGCAAAATATGGATGAGCTGTTTACGCTGGATCTTGGCGATAACCTGCTCGCAGCATGTCATGCCTGTCGCTGTAACCCGAACAAAATTTCCACTTATCCCGTTAGCTGGCAACCGGAATTTTGCCATTATACCTGGCAGGATCGCGGCAAACCGGCCCCGGTTAATCTTGATAATTATCTGAATGGCGGCTTTCTGGTGTTAACACCGGATAATGCAGTATTTGACGCATTAGCGCAGCGGATCGCCGCGATTGATGATTTAAGCGCTTATCCGTTCTCGGAGCAGGATTTATTGAATGAGGTCTTTGCTGGTCGCTGGTTACCGCTGTCGTATATTTACAACGCATTGAAAACGCTGCCGTTTCAGCATAGCCAAATGTGGCAGAGCGATAACGTCAAGAATCTGCACTACATTTTGGCTAAGCCATGGCACCGCAATCTGGATCAGCCGGAAGCCGAGCGTGACCGCTATTATGCGCTGGATAAACTCTGGTGGGAGAAAAGTACTGAGGGCTAACCTTTTTCGGTGTGCTCCCCTTCAACCCGTCCTGGCTGTTTCGCAGAGGATGTCAGGTTGAAGGGAAGTTCACACTTAACTGAAAATCACACCGCTATCCATTTTCTTTTCAGTGCCGAAACCACAATCACGTCCATGACTCTCTGTACCTGCAAGCCTTTGGTGAAATCGGGATCATATTCTGTCGCCCGATTCTTGAGTGCCGGTAACCACATTGGTTGGTGCCATTTTGCTGCCAAAGGCAATGCGCGACATTTCAGTCATGCCATAGACGCCATTTTGAAAACGCAGCAGCGCGCTGGCTTGATCTTCGTTCTCCACGTAATGTGCCTTTTCTCTCTACTCGATTCACTGGCGTATATTTCAGCAGTCAAATAGTTTTGTGAAAAAGAGCTTTGACAAGGTCATGGACCGCCGTTAATATGCGCCCCGTTCAAACGATTCCTCTGTAGTTCAGTCGGTAGAACGGCGGACTGTTAATCCGTATGTCACTGGTTCGAGTCCAGTCAGAGGAGCCAATTTCTCGTCTTCATGCCTCTTTGCGAATCCTTATCTGATGTTGGTTCAATAAGTTAGCGTGAAAAATCTTCCCGATGCATTTTGATTTTACCCTCTGCATCGGGAGAATTTGGTGGTCAGATTTGGGGTCAGTTTGGTTCGATTATGGAGTGACCCCCATATGTCTCTCAACGACACGAAAATCCGCAGTCTCAAGCCTTCTGATAAATCCTTCAAAGTCTCCGATTCACACGGTCTATACCTCTTGGTCAATCCAGGCGGCTCACGTCTCTGGTATCTTAAGTATCGAATTAACGGTAAAGTGAATCGCCACAGGTTTAACAGACACCTCAGAGTCATTTAAAATGGCTTAAAGAGAGGTGCACATGAGCAGTAAGCGTTATCCTGAAGTGAAGCGATAGCTGTTTATCTTCCACTTCATGTTTCACTTGATACTTTACGTATTTGCGGATCATCACTGCATTTACACCTACGGTGCCGACGCAGTATTCTTTAGTCCAAAAGTGATTCCCCAAAGTTTGTGCTTATGTAAGTAGGAGAACCTGCTGAAAAATCTTATTGCTGTCCTGCCTTTCAGATGACCCATCACTTCGGATACTGACAACTTTGGCGGTAACCGTTGACGATGTCGCCGTTGAGGCTCTCAGTTTGCTGAACTTCGCTCAGACTGTTGATGAAACGGGCCCATGTGCGTTCAATCTTACGCTTGCCAAAAAAATCGCTATAGCTTGCTACCGGAATCAGTGAAGAATTGCCGATGTTGTCGACAATAACCAGGCGCCCCGTTTCCGCACTCTCTTTTCTGTACAGAATATTTTTTGATTTTAATGTCATGGAAATAATGCGGTTTTTAAGCAGATCCACTTTTAATGCCGCCAGCGCATTGCAGAATACGGGGTTATTTAACCCATCGAAAAACTCATGGTGCAGATAATGCTCCAGCGTTCTGGACGGCTTACCATCGAAATCACGAACGAAATCAAACACCATGCCGGTTCCCAGGTTGGTTTCAACCTTTCCGTGGCAGGCGGGCAGAACGCTCCAGTCAATATTGCGCTTTTCCAGAAAGCGGTAATATGCCTGCTCGCGTCGGGACTCCTTCAGCCCGCTGTTCGTTGCGTTGTAAATGATCTTCACGCACAGACGATCGTCGTCAGGATGAAGGTAACATTCACGATGACGCCCCTTCGCGATATACAACGTTGAATTTAATTCAAGCCTCACCATCAACATCCTTTTTTTACAAAACCTAAGCGGAGCCTAGCGAGGCAAGTTTCAATAAAAGTTCAACGTAAACGCGAAAAAAATTTTTTGTGCTGGAGATCTTTCACAGACAGCAGGAAAAGGCGCTGAAAAAACACGGCTCCGATTTATCAACTAGCTCGAACCACCCGCGCCAGCCGCGCCTCGTCGCAGCCCGGACGTCGACCAGCGATGCATTTGAAGGCGCGTTCAGGGCGTAAAAGAGAAGCCGGCGCAACAGCATTAAATGCTCATCATTTTACCCCCCGCTCGCAGACCGCAACGGGGAAGAGCGGCGATTTCATCGCCAGGGTAGCGATTTTCCTGGTCTTCGCTTTTATGTGAAGTGCGTTGTAAAAGCATCATTATGCTCTTTTCATTTGCTAAATCGCTGATCACTATAACATTACCAAGCTTTAATTCCGTCTGTACACGTCGGTGCAGAGCCGGATCGCGAAACCAGCCAGCATAAACAGTGCCTGCTCAATGTACCCAATCTCCCTCAAGGCCTTTGCAAGGCCATTCTGTTTGGGATAATGACCAGTTTTTTTATTATCAGTGGTGTGGTGACTACCTTATGTTTTATCGATCTCGCAAGGCGCAACACTCCAGTCCAGTGCGTCTTAATGTCTTTGAAAGAGACGTTGTGGATACCATAGACTGAATGAACTTCCTCCAGTATTAGACCCCTCTTTCTGGCACGGAACTCAAACCCCGTCATTTCATCGGACTGCTGAAAAGTATTGCGGCAAAAGATGTGCAGGAAACAGCGTCCCGCACGCGGCAGTACCGTGACTTTTTATAGCTTACGAAGTTAAGGGGTTTTTAGAAATCACGCTATTATCGCCTGGCCAACGTCGCGACGGATAGAGCGCCATGCGAATACTGAACAAGTAAAGCAGCGGCGCGAATAGTTTCATGTCTGAATGACAAAGTAACTCAGTGCGCAGGAGCAGTTTATCTAACTCATCCAGTAATGACTGTGGTGGTTCAATATAGATATTCCTTAAACGCTGTTTAAAATAGCGAGTAATCTCCGCCATAATCTCGTCACTATCGAGCTGATTGTCTTTGAGCAGTTGATAATGACGAGTGCAGAAGTCATAGCAGTTCACGCCAAGCCAGATTTCGGTAATCAAATTACCGCCCAGCGCAACGCCATGGATAGGATCAACTTTATTTCGTGGCAGGATGATATTTATCTTATCGATCATACTGGCAACATATTGCTGGCGTGATAACAGCGACGAGGCGTTAAGCTTAATCTCGGAGGTAAACTGCAGCAGCTCTTTTACGCCTCTACGCAGCAAGCGACGAGCGGTCCAGGAAGGCCGTTTATTACGTAGAGCGGCTGTAACGACTACCGCTATCAGGACACCTACCACAGTAGAGATAGCTGCATTGATAATCGTCAGCAGCTCCGGCTTGAGGTCATGTGTCATACCGATAAAACCGGGAATTTGGGTAGCAATGATCATCCCAATAAAGCTGGTCGATGGATTGGCGATAAGCAGCCCGAGCGCAATCAGGCCTGGCGCCAGGACAATGATCAGCGATTCAAACGTTACAGTCGTGGGAATTAAAATTCCCATATACATGATACTGAGGACGGTAGCAACAATAACCCCTTTCAGGAAAACCTTCATGGAGCCTACAGGACTGTCGAGGGAGGCAAATATTGAGCACATGACCGCCCCCATCATCGGTGCGGTTGAGCCATCTTTCCAGCCTGTTCCAATCCAGAACAGACAACCTAGCATAGTCGTCAGGAAGGCGGTAAAGCATGAGAGCAGAATCATTCCCCGATCAACCTGTCCCTTTCTTAATTTTTCTTTGTCGCGTTTTGTCGTCTGTTCCATCGACTTTACGCGCTCTTTGACACTGAAATAAGATTCAGACAGACGAATGAAATTTAATAAACGCTCCATCAGTCCAGTTAACAATAGACTTTCTTCAGCACTGATTTCGCCATTAAAATAATGTGTTTTGATTCTTTCTTGTGTTGCACCTATCTCTTCCTGAATCCACTGAGTGCCATCCTCTTCTTTCACGTTGTTGAGCCACAGTAAAAAATGCCTCAGTGATTCGGCAACATAATCAGGGAAAAGTATTCCCTGCTCTGCCAGCAGGCTCAGGCGCTTTTCTATTGCGGATTCCGGCATACCCTTTTTAATGCGACAGGGAGACTATCTGCTATTAACGCAGCGGCCACAGTATCGCCTGGTCAGCGATATGGGCGTCATTCCCTGTCTCGACGAACTTTTATCCTTGTCGTCGCCCGCAGAACAGCATGACTATATCCGGTGGCAAGGTAACCCGATGGGGGAAACGACCCGTCTGGTGGGCGGCTATTTTCAGATTGCGCCTGAGCAGAGCGCTCTCGCAACCGTATTACTGCCCGAACTTATCCATGTACGCTTCGGAGACGAGGAAGCAGGCCGGCTGCAACCGCTTATCGGGCTAATCGCCAATGAAGCCAGTTCCTCGCTGCCCGGCCACGATCTCGTGATGGGACGATTGATTGAAATTATGCTGGTAGAGCTGCTACGCCATCCCATGCAGCGGGCGGATAAGCAGCAAAAGGGCTGGCTGGCAGGTTTGTCCGATCCGCGGATTGCCGCCGCATTACAGGCCATGCATACGAATGTAGCCCGACAGTGGGCGCTTGAAACGCTCGCCCGGCTTCAGGGTGCCTGAGCCTACGTTCAGCGTAGACAGATCAGGCAGAGTGCACGGAAGGTTGCGTACACTCTGCACAAACTTACTGCGCCCGCTGTTGCTGTCCGGCCAGTACGCCGGTCTCTTTCTTATGGAACAATAAATAGGCCGTACTGGTGACGACTAAGCTGATTACCCAGGAAATATCCGCACCAGGAATGAGATGCGCATAAGGGCCGGTAAAAAACGCATTCTCCACAAACGGAATTTGCACCAGCACGCCGCCGAAATAGATCAACAATGCATTGGTGTTCACCAGCCCGTAACGCCCACCGTCCGCGCGGAATATAGAGGGAATATCGTAACGCTGCTGCTTCACCACATAGAAATCAAGCAGGTTAATTACGCTCCAGGGAATGAGCACACCGATCAGCGCCCAGATCAGGTTCAGGAAGAAGGAGACAAAATTAGCCGATGCCGCAATTGAAACCAGCACGCCCCCTACCAGCACAATCGCAGAGACGATCACCCGCACACGCGCCGCAGGTAGCCAGGCTGGACGGAAGGTCTGCACTGCCGTGATCAAAGACAACACGGAACCATACAGATTCATTGAGTTGTGACAGATGATATTCATCAGGAATAACACCATCAGGATGGGGCCAAGCCAGCCGGTTGCCTGACGCACCGCCGCCATGGCTTCGCTGTCGCCGCCTGCCAGGTTCACTGCCACCATACCAAACAGAAACGCCAGAATAGTGCCGCAGCACGCGCCAAGCCAGGTGCAGATAAACGGTTTGAAGACCCCAATATTGGCAGGCAAGTAGCGTGAATAGTCCGAGGTATAAGGCGAGAAGCTAATCTGCCATACCGCACAGATACAGAAAGTGGCAAACCAGCCGTTAAGGCTGAATGAGCCTCGCTGCCAGAAATCAGCCGGCAGCGGATGGCCGAGCATCACCCCCATTCCGACCACCAGTGCGATGCCCATTACCCAGGCACCCACTTTATTAATATGATGGATAAAACGGTAACCAACGATACCAATCAGCGTAGCGGCCACCGCGCCAATAATGGTTGCGGTATTAACAGGCAGTGCCGGAATAACGTTGTTGATCACTCTACCAGAGAGCGTGACGTTGGAGATAAAGAAGCCAAGATAAATCGCGGTGGTGAAGCAAATCACCAGCAGCGAGCCGTAACGGCCAAACTGCGCGCGACTCTGCACCATCTGTGGAATACCAACGCGCGGCCCTTGTGCCGACGTCAGCGCCAGAAACAGGCCGCCGAACAGATGCCCGGCAATAATCGCCGAAAACGCTGACAGGATGTTGAGATGATACGTTTGTGTTGAGATCGCGCCTGTTACCACCGCCAGCGGCGCAATGTTGGTACAAAACCATAGCGTGAACAAACTGCGTGCCTGGCCGTGCCGCTCATTTTCCGGCACGTAGTCCACCGATTTATTTTCTATCACGTTGTTTTGAGACATGTTTATCCTCCGCAAATGGGGACTTTTATTTTTTAATGTGTAGGGTGCAATACCTGAACAGCGGCAAAGCCTTGCCGGAGGTCATCACGACCCCGACAAAAACAGGCTTTTAGATTATTCCGTTAAGTCAGAAGCGTAACCGGTATCCCTGCGGTGCAGTTCTGCTGGTAACGTCATCCATGACGTTATTTCCTGGTGTAAGCAATCATTAACGCATGACGAAAGGATCACCGATGGGTTCATCGCTGGTGCGTAACCACACGGTTTTGGTCGTGGTAAATTCCAGCGCCGCTTCCATCCCGCCTTCCCGTCCATGGCCGGACAGACCGTAGCCGCCGAAGGGTGCCAGCGGTGACACCATACGGTAAGTGTTGATCCACACCACGCCACTGCGTAGCGCGTTGGTAACGCGATGGGCGCGCGCCAGGTTTTGCGTAAAGACACCCGCCGCCAGCCCATAAGCGGTATTATTGGCGAGGCGAATCGCATCGGCTTCGTCACGGAAACTCACCACCGACAGCACCGGTCCAAACAGTTCATTAATGACGCTTTCCGCCTGTGGCGTGTTCGAGCAGTCAATAATGGTAGGCGGATAGTAAAACCCCGGACGGTCGATGTCGTAATGACCGGTCACCAGCTTCGCTCCCTGCTCCAGCGTCTTCGCGACCACATTTTGAATACGCTCTTTTTGCTGCTGCGTGCAAAGTGGACCGAACTGCGTCTGCATATCCTCTGGCGCACCGATAACGATGCGCTGCACCCGCTCCATCAGTTTTGCCAGCAGCGCTTCTTTAACGCTTTCAGCTACCAGCAGGCGCGAGCCCGCAACGCAACTCTGACCGGATGCGGCAAAGATCGCCGCAACCTGCGCATTGGCGGCGCTCTCAAGATCGGCGTCCTCAAAGACAATGAAAGGAGATTTACCGCCCAGCTCCAGAGAGGTTTTACTGAGATTTTCCGCGCTGTTACGCACAATATGTCGCGCCGTCTCCGGTCCGCCGGTAAAGGCGATATGCGACACAGCAGGATGCGTAGTCAGCACCGTGCCGCAGCTCTCTCCAAATCCCGTAATAATGTTGCAGACGCCAGGCGGAAAACCGGCTTCCGCCACCAGCCGGGCAAAAGCCAACAGTGGGGTTGGCGCACTTTCGGCCGCTTTGACGATCAGCGTGCAGCCCGCAGCCAGCGCCGGCCCGATTTTAACGGCTGAAAGAAACAGTTGGCTGTTCCAGGGAATGATCGCCGCCACAACTCCGACCGGCTCGCGCCGCGTCCAGGTTTCAGTATCGGCTTTATCAATGCTCAATACCCGGCCTTCCATTTTATCGGCCAGCCCCGCGTAATAGCGATAATAATCAGCAACGTAGGCGATCTGCGCACGCGTCTCACGGATGATTTTTCCGGTATCCAGCGTTTCCAGTCGCGCCAGTTCATCCGCATTCTGCTCCACCAGATCGGCCAGCCGCATCAGCAGCTTGCCGCGTGCCGTCGCCGTCAGACCGCGCCATGCCGCGCCATGAAACGCCCGATGGGCAGCCTCTACCGCGCGGTTAACCGCATCAGCGCGTGCTTCGGCAATCTCGGCCCACGGCTGCCTGGTGGCAGGGTTGATCGATAAGAACGTGGCTGAGCCGTTCTCAAATTCGCCATTAATAAAAAGTTTGAACGATTCCATCTCTGCACCTGTTAATGAAATTCGGGCATGACCTGGTTGATAAAGCGCATCAGCGACGCCTTCTTCCGTTCGAACGTCATCCCGCTGTCGATCCACAGCGCAAACTCATCGTATCCCAGCGCTTCGTAATGCTTGAGGCGGGTAATGATTTCGTTTGCGGTTCCAATCGCCAGGTTTTTACGCATCGCTGCTGCTGAATAGTAGGTATTAGCCGCCATCTCTTCGTCAGTTAACGGCTGGATCAGCCCCTGACTGACCGGTCGTTCATTTTTGAACCACGCACCGAAATAGTTATAGAAACGGTTAAGTTCATCGGCGGCTTGCAGCGCATCCGGCTCATTCTCCGCCACATAACCATGCTGGAGCAGCATGATCTTTAGCGGCTTCTCTGGAGCAAAGCGCTGGCGTGTTTCAAGAAAACATTCAGCCAGACGCACTATCTCTTCGTCACCCTGATGCAGCGGTGTCACCTGAACGTTGCAGCCGTTTTTCACGGCAAACTCGTGGCTGTTAGGATCGCGCGCGGCAATCCAGACTGGCGGATGCGGCTGCTGCTGTGGCTTTGGAGAAGAGGTAGACAGTGGGAACTGCCAGAATTCACCATTGTGAGCGTAATCGCCTTCCCACAATTTCTGCATGGCAGGCACCAGTTCGCGCATGCGTTGTCCGGCATCCCAGGCAGTCAGACCCGGCATCATGCGCTCATATTCGTAACTGTAAGCCCCGCGTGCGATGCCCAGTTCCAGGCGACCATGGCTAATGATGTCGGTCATTGCCGCTTCACCAGCAAGACGCAGCGGATGATTAAACGGCGCGATCACGGTGCCGGTGCCAAGACGCACGTTTTTTGTCCGGTTCGCCAAATCCGCAATATTGATTAACGGATTTGGCGCAATGGTAAAGTTCATCCCATGGTGCTCACCTGTCCAGATAGCGTGCATATGGGCGTTATCGGCCATTTCGCACAGCTCTATCATTTCACGGTACAGCTTGCCCTGCGGCTCATCGGGTGAGGTGCGTTCCATATGGATAAATAATGAGAGTTTCATAGGGTACTCCGATGCGGGTTTCAGCTGGCGAATTGTTTTATTGAACCGTTGATTTCATCGCCGTAATAGATGCAGTAATTGCCGACGCTATTTTCTCTGACGAAGCGATTCATCAGCGATTTCAGCGCTGAATCTCTGATCGACAGCGCAGAAATTTTTGCCAGATCGAACCATTCCCCCTGATTGAGCGGCGCTAGTGCACTATCGGTGGGCAGCGCACAGAGAAAAACAATGTGCTGTTTATTGTTCTGCCGATCTTCATAAATGGAATAAACGAAACCCGGATTAGCATTTATCCCCAGTTCTGCGATCAGCGCAGCTAATGTGTCGCCGACGCTGCCCTTCGCCACGCTTCGCGTTGGCAGCGTGGCAATGCCGTCTTGCTGGACCATAACCGTGTGGCCGTTGCATTCGATAAGCGCGCTAACCTCTACGCTAAGGCGATTTATCAATGATTCGGCATTGAGATAAGGCGTGAAATACGCGCCGCGGTAATAACCCAGTCCAGCCGTCGCCTGCGATTCAAAGGCGTCTACGCGGCCGATAAGAATAGAGTGATCGCCCGCGTCTATTACCTGATGCAGCGTGCAGTCGAACCAGGCCGAACTGCCGTCGATTAGCGGGGTGCCGTTTTCGCTGGCACGCCAGTCGATCAGGGCAAAGCGATCATCTACTTTTGATGCAAAAATATTTGAGGTCTCCTTCTGCTGCTCCGCCAGGATGTTTACGGCGAAGTGAGAACACCCGGTAAAACTGGCGAAATTGGCTGAGCGCTTATCTATACTCACCAGCAGCAATGCCGGATCGAGCGAAACGGATGTAAATGAGTTAGCGGCAAAACCTATCGGCTGATTAGCCTTATCAAGGCTGGTGACCACAGTGACGCCAGTCATAAAAGCACCGAATGCGTCACGCAGTTGTCTGCGTTTATCTGCTTGCATGGGTAACTCCTGCCAGTTCTTTCGTCTTGCTGCCCAGCGTTCCGGGCGCGGTTAAAAAGCTCAGCATCACTTCATTGACACGCCCGGCGTCCGTCAGGCTCACCATATGGCGCGCATTAGCGATAATTACCGCCTGCCCCTGCGGTGCGGCGGCAGCCATTGCATAGGCCATTTGTGGGTTGGAGTTGGCATCCAGCTCGCCGGTTAATACCATCACGGGACACTGCATTTCACTCCAGCGGTCGGCATACACCTCATCCCCGCTGGCAAACGCCTGATAAGCCGCCGCGTAACCCTGCACATTGACCTGCTGTAACCAGTCGCCCACTTGTTTACGCAGCGCGACCTCCCGCTCGTCATCGCCGAACCAGCGCGCCAGCGGTGAATCAAGTTGTGCGTTGCCTGCCGCCAGCTCGCGCGCTCGCTGTAACACGGCGTGACGAGCCACATCGCTACGCTTGTAAACCCCACTCATCACGATGGCGTGGCTCACCAGGGTCGGATGGGTGATAGCCAGACCAGCGGTGATCAGCGCGCCCATTGAATGTCCCGCGATTGCAAAGCGAGACTCCGGCTGTGTCGCCAGAAACTCCGCCAGCCAGGCTACGTAATCGCGCAACGTCACCGTCCGGCTGAAAGCGTCACTTTCGCCATGCCCCGGCATATCCACGGCAATCACGCGAAAGTGGCGGCTCAGCACTTCAATCTGTGGGAACCAGGATTCGGCATTCATGCCGACCCCGTGGATCAACACCAGCGTTGCTCCTTTTCCAGCTTCGAGATAGCTGACGCGCATCTGGCTATCAGACAGCCGCTGGGTTTTTCGCATCATGGCCTAACTCTTTCAGGTCTGAATAACGGTTGCCGATACGGTGATGCGGACGTCCGCCTAACGCAGCGCCAAGTGCAATCACAATTTCGTCATAGTGCGGTGCATCACCGATGTTGAACTGCATGGTGAGGTAGTGTTCGCGGCTGCCTTCGTCGTTTTTATGCATCATCGGAATCAGTACCGGCGTATTTGCCGAGCCGCGCGTATTGTTAAACGCCAGATAACTTTTGCTCTGTACTGCGCTGCGATAGTGATTCCCGAAATGCAACGTGTGGATCAGCGCTGAAGCGTGTTCCAGTTCACCATCCAGCCCCACGACAGCGCTTTTACCGAAGGCTTCCACGGCTTCTCCGCTGCCGGCCTCTTTAAGGATCAGACGGGTCAGTAGTTCACCCAGCACGGGGGCAAATTCACGAATTTGTGGCGCCAGATCCTCTACGAATCCCTGCCCTGCCCACGGGTTTTTCACTACAGCGGCGGCGGCTATCATTACCAGCGGTTTGGCGGCAGCTTTGCCGCCATCAACATACACAGTCTCTGTCGTCACCAGAGTTTTACGAATTGCGGGGTGCATGAGCGACTCCTGAAGTTAATAAATTGCTAATTGAATGTTTCGTGGATGGTATAGCATTGCGGAAATTGCCATGTCAAAATATGGTATACCATAATACTAAATGTCATATTGTGGTTAAATATCAACCCGGCCACACAGGATAATTGAAGGATAAGTAATTGAATTTGAGGCATTGAGGCAAAATTTCGGCGCTGCGCGTTAGCAACGAATAGCGTTAAGAACAGTAACAGGACAAGTCAGGCGGGGTCGTTAAAAAATCATTTAATTCATCCGGTTAAACTAATTACACTCCCAGGTAAACTATTTTGAAGCAGAGTATAAAAATGTGAGGTTGGCCGAATTTTTTGCAGGACGTCAGGTTATGAATAGGGCTGGAAAGCTGCCTGCACAACCCTGTGCAGCCGTTGCGTGTAACGAACGTTCAGTGTTAATACTAAGTCGCTTATCCGCGCAGACAGCAATATGTCCCAATAATTTATCTTACTGAATGCAGAGGGATTTGATGATAGAGAACCATTCTCTGAAAATTGAAAACGCGCCGGTCACATTGCGTGAGCTGGCGCTGAATAAAGTACGTCAGGCCATTATTGCCGGTTACTTTAAGGCAGGCGATCGGCTGGTTGAACGTCAGTTAACGGAGCAGCTCGGCGTCAGCCGTAGCGTGGTGCGTGAGGTTATTCGCTATCTGGAAGCAGAAGGTTTAATTGAGATCCTGCCCAAGAAAGGTCCTATCGTTGCGATACTGACCTGGCAGGCTGCCGAACAGATTTACAATATCCGCATCCTGCTTGAGCAGGAAGCAGCGTTTGACTGTGCAAAGCTGGCAACGCCAGCCGACAAAGCGCTGTTATACACGCAACTGCAACAAATTGCTCAGGCGTCACGCGAGCATGACGACATTAAGCGCGTCGAGGCGTCACAAGCATTTTACGAAACGGTATTCAGCGTGGCGAGACACACCATTGCCTGGGAGATTGTGCAGCGCCTGAACAGCCGCATCAGCCGCTTACGCGCTCTGACTCTGGCCTATCCCGAACGTCAGGTTGCGGGTTTTGAGCGCATGTCGCGCATTTATCAGGCGATCGAGCAAAATGATCCGCCGCGCGCTAAACAGGCGGTACACAATCATCTCACCGAGGCTGCCAGCCTGGCGAAACAGATCCTTTCTCAGCAGGAGTAAATATGGCCGCTTACTGGATAGCCCACGTCAACATCAAGGATCCAGCACAGTACAAAAACTACATGGATCTCGCACCTGCCGCATTCAGGCGGTTTAACGCACGCTTTCTGGCGCGCGGCGGCGAGGCGGAAACGCTGGAGGGGACACCATTTCAAAAACACGTTGTCATCGAATTTGATGATTATCAGAGCGCGCTACAGTGTTATCACTCACCAGAGTATCAACGTGCCCGCGCTGAACGCGAAGCCGTAGCGGACGCCCTGATTACCCTTGTTGACGGGCTCTGATTTTCAGTCTGGACTCAGGCCTGATGCCAGCACCTTAAAGGCTGGCCCGCGACAATGCTTTCAGCGGTTGTCGCTGACTTCAGGCGACATTGTCTGCCGCCTTGTACCGTGAAGCCCTAGCGGCGGTTTTTCCAGACGGTCTGAATATTGCAAAATTCATGAACGCCAAAATGTGATAATTCACGTCCATAGCCGCTTTTTTTCACCCCACCGATGGTAACGCGCGGATCCGATGCGCCGTTGCCATTAATAAATACTGCCCCTGTTTCCAGGCGATCAGACAGGCGGTCGGCGATGGCATTGTCTGCGGTCCATACGGTGGCACTTAAGCCAAATTCGCTATCGTTGGCAATTTCCAGGGCATGATCGGCGTCGCGCGCTATCGCAATGGCTGCAACGGGTCCAAATAATTCTTCACGAAAGGCCGTCATTTGCGTGGTGACATCGCTAAGGATAGTTGGCGCGTAATAGTTGCCTTCCCCTGCGATCTTTTCGCCGCCAAGTACCAGGCGCGCACCCTCATGCAGAGATCGTTGTACCTGCTCGTGCAATTCGTCGCGCAGATCGAAACGTGCCATCGGACCAAGATAATTTTTTTCATCCAATGGATCGCCCATCGTCAGCGCTTGTACCGCAGTGCTAAAACGCGCTTCAAACTCGTCAGCAATCGATTTTTCCACAATAAAGCGCTTGGCGGCCATGCATACCTGCCCGGTATTCTGGTAACGACCCTGTACGGCAGATTTCACGGCTTCATCCAGATCGGCATCAGCCAGTACAATAAAAGGATCGGCCCCGCCCAGTTCAAGCACCGTCTTTTTCAGCGCGGAACCTGCCTGCGCCGCAATAGCGGCCCCTGCCCGAACGCTACCGGTCACGGCAACGGCAGCTATACGTGGGTCTTTAATCGCAGCGGATACACCATCATTGTTGACGTTGATAACTGCAAATGCACCGTCGGGAAGATCGGTAGCGGCAAACAATTCGGCCATCAGCATGGCGCTTCCCATCACGTTAGGCGCATGTTTCAGCACATAGGTGTTTCCCGCCAGCAACATACCCACCGCACCGCGCAGCACCTGCCAGAACGGGAAATTCCACGGCATGACGGCCAAAATGGTGCCAATCGGTTTAAAACGCTGCCAGGCATCGGGAATTTGTGTGGGCTGATCATCAAGTATGGTAGGCCCCTGCTCGGCATACCAGTCACATAAGGTGGCGCACTTAAGAATTTCAGCACGCGCCTGGGCGATGGGTTTGCCCATTTCCAGAGTAACCATACGTGACAGTTCAGGTTCACGCTGGCGAAGCTGCTCTGCCAGCTGGTGTAATACTCTGACTCGCGTTGCCATTGCGCTGTCACGCCAGCGTTTGAATGCACTGCGGCTGTTCGCTAGTATGCTTTCAAGTTCAGTCACTGATTGCATTGGATACCGTGCCAGTATCTCGCCAGTAGCGGGGTTTTTAGAGATTGCGTAATCAGTCATGATAATTCCCGGTTGTGCTGAAAGTTAACCTCACCATACGCGGCGGAAATCATGATAGAAAATGAATAATAATAACCAAGTTGTTTTCGAAAAATGAACAGATGGAGTAGAGATCATCCGCTTATGACGGTGCCGTCTTGCTCTGTAAGGGTAATGGATGAGCCATCTATACAGAAAACAGTGCCTGATAAACCATCTGCAAGCGATGCCCGCGTATTGCAAGCCGCA
This sequence comes from Mixta mediterraneensis, assembly GCF_030283135.1. Lineage (NCBI taxonomy): Bacteria > Pseudomonadati > Pseudomonadota > Gammaproteobacteria > Enterobacterales > Erwiniaceae > Mixta > Mixta mediterraneensis. Next base: position 26,025 of record NZ_JASUAZ010000030.1, read on the forward strand.
CGCAACACGGGCTGAGAAGGGAGTAAAAAGCCCGCTCAGGCAAACCTGAGCGGGCTTTTTCATGGGCGTGATTCCTGCCCGTTGGACAGCGTTAACGCCAGCCTAATTCCGGCGCAATGTATTTCAGAATCGATTCGATCACATGCGTGTTGTAGGCCACACCGAGCTGATTTGGCACGGTAAGCAGCAGCGTATCCGCTTCAGCGATGGCTTCATCCTGTGCTAACTGTTTGATGAGCGCTTCCGGCTCTGCCGCGTAGCTACGGCCAAAAATGGCACGGGTTTTCTCGTCAAGGAAACCCACTGAATCCTGCTCCTGCCCACTGCGGCCAAAATAGGCGCGGTCCTGGTCATTTATCAGGGCAAAAATGCTGCGGCTTACGGAGACGCGCGGCTCGCGCGTATGCCCCGCCGCTTTCCAGGCTTCACGATAGGCACGTATCTGCTTCGCCTGCTAAATATGGAAAGGCTCCCCGGTCTCATCATCTTTCAGGGTAGAACTTTGCAGGTTCATGCCCATTTTTGCTGCCCATTCGGCGGTGGCGTTGGAACCAGAACCCCACCAGATGCGATCGCGCAAACCTGCCGACAGCGGCTCAAGACGCAACAAACCTGGCGGGTTTGGAAACATCGGCTGCGGATTAGGTTTAGCAAAACCTTCACCACGCAGCGCATCAAGGAAGACTTCGGTATGACGTCGCCCCATATCCGCATCGGATTCGCCTTCCTGCGGCACATAGCCAAAATAACGCCAGCCATCAATCACCTGCTCAGGCGATCCGCGACTAATCCCTAATTGCAGGCGACCACTGGCAATCAGGTCAGCGGCACTGGCATCCTCCACCATATACAGCGGATTTTCATAGCGCATATCAATCACACCGGTGCCGATTTCAATTTTCCGGGTGCGTGCGCCAATAGCCGCCAGCAGCGGAAAGGGCGAGCTTAGCTGGCGGGCAAAGTGATGTACACGGAAATAAGCACCGTCTGCGCCGGCCTCTTCAGCCGCGACGGCTAAATCGATTGATTGCAGCAACACATCCTGCGCCGAGCGTGTCGCCGACTGCAAAGACGGCGTCCAGTGTCCGAAAGATAAAAAACCAATTTTTTTCATGGATGACTTCTCCGGCGGGCGCGTTATGCCCTCGCGTCATAAAACAATGTTTGATGAGAAAAGGTTACGCCAGTCAGACCGCAACTGATAGTCAATTTCTTTCAACCGCACATTCGAGTTTTTCGACGAAGCTCAGAGAAATAACGCCTTGTTATTGCCGGAATTTCGCCAGGCAAAACAGCGAAACCCCGGCCTGCTGAGTTGAGAGCGTAGGTGGCTTAATGGACTGAAGCGTCGCGCAGCCGCCATGCGCAGCCCGCGGAAAACAGGGCCATCAGTATCATATAACCAATAACCCAACCATCACCTTCACCGCTGACTAACAGAGCGGTGGCGATCATCGGCGAGAGACCACCGCCAAGAATAGGACCAATTTGCTGTACCAGCGACAGGCCGCTATACCTCACCCGAGCGGGAAACAGCGATGAAAAGAAAACGCCCTGTGCGCCAAATGTACTACCGTGGCCTAATGCCAGGCCGAGCGCGATTGCCAGATAAATCCATGCCAGATTGCCGCTTGCCAGCATCAGCATAAATGGCCATGCCAGCAGCGCCTGTAGGATCATGCCGCCGATATACACCCGCTTTTTGCCAAAGCGATCGGCCATATAGCCAAACAACGGCAGGGTAAAGCACTCCAGCAGGCAGGCCAGTAAAATGGCAAACAGAATGACCTGACTTTTCAACCCCAACACATTGACGCAATAGCTGATGGCAAACACTGCGTAGATATTAAACAGGCCGCTCTCCGCAATTTTTGCACCAATACCAAAACCAATATCCCGCAGATGATGACGCAGCGCCTCTATCACCGGCAGTCTGGCCTGATTCCCTTCCCGCTTCATCCGTTTAAAAGCCGGCGTTTCCTCAATCTGACTACGAATAAACATACCGACTCCCAGCAATATCAGGCTTAACAGGAAAGGCACACGCCACCCCCATGATAAAAACGCCTCTTCATCCAACGCCAGGTTAAGCAGGGTAATAAAGATAATCGGCAAGAGAAAACCCGCAGGAACACCAATATGCACCAGCGAACTGTAAAATCCGCGCCGTTCTGGCGGAGCATGCTCTACTACCATCGTCATGCCGCCGCCGTATTCCCCCCCAATGCCAATGCCCTGTAGGCAGCGCAACAGCACCAGTAGTACCGGCGCCCAGACGCCGATTTGCGCATAAGGCGGGATCAAGCCAATCAGGAAAGTCCCTGCGCCCATGATACATAACGTCATCATCAAGGCGAACTTACGGCCGATACGATCGCCAAAGTGCCCAAACAGCACACCGCCTAACGGCCTGGCACAATATCCTACAAAATAGGTTGCGAAAGCCGCCAGCGATCCGATCAACGGCGATTCGCCAGGAAAAAAGATTTTGTTAAAAACCAGAGCGGTGGCGGTGGTGTAAAGCGTGAAATCGTAATATTCAATAATGGTGCCCATTACGCTGGCAGTAACGATTTTGCGCATCTCGCTGCGGGATGCAGGCGCGCTGACCTCTGAGGTCACGGTGATCTCATGAGCGTTCATCAGGCTTCTCCAGGAAGTGTGTCAGTGTATGCGTTACTTGAGCGAGTAACCGCGCGTCTTAAGGCCAGACCAGACCGGGACAATTGTGATAAGGCTTTACATCCGCCGATGCCGGGCAGCACCGGGCGACCACTGCCTTTAATATCATGCCTGTTATCGCTTAAACCGGTAAGCGGTGACGCAGCGCAATGCCATACATCGCGGCTGAAATCAGCGCCATCACACCGGCCAGCAGCAAGGCAGGAACAAAGCCACCAAAGCGGTCGATAACAATCCCGGTTACCACGGGCGCGAAAGCCCCGCCAAGGAAGCCGCCAAAATTTTGAATACTGCCAATGGATGCTACCCATTTTTTGGTGGTGACGACTTCTGCGGCCAGCGTCCAGTAATTGCCCGATGACAGGCTGTAAGTGAACATGCCTAAAGTCAGCAGTGCCACAGCTAATGCCGGACCGCTGGCCATCGCGGTCATAAACATCGCCAGCGCGGTCAGCAACGCAGCACCCGCAATAGAGAAACGACGCGCGTTAAACGGATCAATACCCTTCATCACCAGCCGGTCTGAAAAACGTCCGCCAATTAATACCGCTACGCCGCCAGCAATATAAGGCAAGGCAGAAAGCCAGCCCGCGCGATTTAACGTAAAGCCCTGCGCCTGTTGCAAATAAGTTGGCAGCCAGCCTATGTAGAACCAAAACACATATTGCAGACAAAATCCGCCAGTCACCATGTACCAGACTGAGGGATGCCTGAACAACGTAGCCCATTCACGCACGGTAACGCGCGGTGCATCGGCCGCTTCTTGCGCAGTGGCCTGCCCTGCTTTGATGTAACGCAGCTCGTCTTGATGCAACCACGGATGCCGATCGGGTTCTCGATACAGCACCAGCCAACCGGCCAATGCGATGAAGCCGATCACCCCCATAATGATGAACATCATGGGCCAGCCATAAGCTGCCATCAACAAAGTAGACAGCGGCGGTGCCAGCGCCAGCCCCACTTGCGTAGCGGCAATATACGCGCTAGTGGCAGCGGCCTTCTCCCGATCAGGAAACCAGGTATCCGTCGCTTTTAACGCCCCCGGAAACAGCGGCGCTTCACTGATGCCAAGCGCGACTCGCAATCCAATAAACGTGCCGATACTGCGGGCAAAACCGGTCAGTATCGCGACCAGAGACCACAACCCAGCAGCCAGCGCCAGTAGCAATTTGACGCCGAAGCGATCCACCGCCCAGCCTGTTGGCAAATTCATAATGGCGTAAGGCCAGACAAAGGCGGATAAAATTACCCCCATCATGGCGTGACTGATCCCTAAATCCTGCATTATCTGCGGGGCAGCCACTGACAGGTTGCCCCGGTCAAGATAATTGGTGATGGTCAGCAAGATGATAATGCCGATAATTGCCCAGCGCAGATGGTGTCTGGGTCGGGCAATTTTTTGGGGCACTGGCGCCGCCTCGCGCTGCCCGGCAGGGAGAGAGGTAGAGTGGTAAGTTTTCATCTTCTGCACCTCCGCCACGCCAGCTGTCAGGCTGGTCGCGGCGATGATTATAATGGCCTGCGTCACAAAATGGCGCAGGCAGGTGAGTTAGCGCATCAGACGGTCAAACGACGCTTTAATCGTTTGTTTTAGTTCTTCGCTGACCGGCTGCATCGGCGGACGAGGCTGATAAAGCGGTACACCTTGCAGGCTTTGCAGATATTTGACGCAGGCGGGAAGATTGTCATGCGGTAACGTGTTCCATAAATCATTCAGGCGGAAATGAATATCACGCGCAGTGACGTGATCATTCTCCTCCACTGCCTTGAAGAGTTTCGCCACAACCGAAGGCACCGCGCTGGTCAGCGCTGATATAGCGCCCTGGCAGCCGATGGTAAAACCAGGATAAAGCAGCGCATCCACCCCACTGACAATGATTTTATCCGGGCAACGCAGTAGCAGATCAGACACGGATTTCAGGTCGCCGCCGCTCTGTTTCATCCCCACCACGCCCGGCACTTCTTCCATGATACGTTTCATCAGCGACAGGCTGAGATAATTCCATGGGATAACGTTGTAAATCAGGATGGGCGTCTGCGTGGCTTCATAGATTTCGCGAAAGTGGCGAACGGTAGCATCATCATCAGGCTTGAACAGGTAGTGTACCGGCGTAACCTGTAACGCATCCAGCTTCATGCCTTCCAGCATTTTCACGCGAGCAATAGCCTGACGTGTGCTGTTAACAATTAAGCCAGCGATAAACGGCACCCGTCCATTGTTTGCTTCATAAGCTTCGGTCATGGCCTGACGAAACTCTTCGTCCGACAGCGTATGCCCTTCTCCGGTACTGCCTCCTACCACAATGGCACTGGCCCCCGAATCAATAATAAAGTCGATTTGCTGCTTCAGTCCGCCACGAACCAGTTCGCCCTGCGCATTGAACGGCATGGTAATCGGCGGCAGAACACCGCGCAGCTTCGCTTTCAATTCAGTGTGGTTATGCTGACTCATTTTCTGCTCCCGTTTGATTAGGCGATAACATCTCGCAGTAATCAATTAATGTGAGACAAAAAGAGAACGATCAACATTTAATCTATCAATGTGGAATTAAGATCACATAACAAGGCCAAAAAAACCACAACCCAATAACAACTTCAACCTTCTAATAATCAGATAAAATCCTTTAAATACAGCCACAAGATGAAATATTCCTGAAAAAGCAGCACGCTAAAAGACGGTGAAGCGGCAAAAAAGCCGCCTTTACAATAAGGATTAATAAAGTCATATTTAAATCCATATCCCACATTACGAGATAATATGGCGGTCATCTGAAGGATTCAGGGAATTTTTACCGAAAACGCGTTATTTAACGCAGACGTCTCAGTATAAGGGTCAGCATGATAGAATACTGTGATGTAAGCGGGCACCCTGCCGCGCTTCTCTGTATCTGAATTTCTGGAGTGGGTATGACAATGAGCGCCGGAAGCCAGGCTAAAAACTTAAATCAGGCCGCCATTAAAAGTTTGACGAAGGTACTGCAAATTCTGGAGTGTTTTTCACGACGCGACGCGAATCTGACCCCGGCCGATATTGCCGCGCGTACCGGTTTACCGCGTGCCACGACGCATCGTCTGGTGTCCTCGCTGCGCGACATCGGCTTGCTGGAACAGAATGGTAAGCGCGAAACCTACAAGCTAGGAATGAAGCTGTTTCAGCTGGGCAATCTGGTTATCCAGAACCTGGATCTTGACAGTCACGCGCGCCCTTACGCGGCCCAGTTGCAGTTGATTACCGGTGAAAGCACCCATTTATGCATCTTTGATGGGGCACAGATGGCTTTTGTTGAGCGCCAGGAAATGAACAGCACCGGTAACACAATGGTGACGCGAATCGAAGCCGCACCTGTGCACTGTACCAGCGTAGGTAAAGCGTTCCTGGCCTGGCAACCGCCGGGACTGATTCGCAAAATCATCGACGATTCACTGCCACAGCGTACCCCGTTTACGCTGGCTGAAGGCCCAGCGCTGGAAGCGGACTTACAGCGTATTCGTGAGCGCGGCTATTCGCTGGATTTGCAAGAAAACGAACTGGGCGTGCACTGCATCGGCGCACCAGTACGTGCTGCAAACGGTCAGGTATTTGCGGCTATCAGTGTCTCTGGCCCGGCCGAACGATTGCCGCTGGCGCGGCTGGAAGGGCTGGCGAGTCTGGTTATTGACATGGCGAACAAAATTTCGCTGGAGCTGGGCTGGACACCGCCTCGCCCTGGCCTTCATGCATCATCCGTGGCTCGCCGCAGCGATCTGCCCGCCCTGCCCGACTAGTCAGGTCTCTTCAGCGGTGGACTCGCCGACGCCCGATCGCTGCGCTGTACGCTTTCGTTACCCGCCAGACCGCATGGGCCAGTTTTGCCATGCGCGCCACGGGCTTTGACGATTCCGACATAGTGGCGCTGCTGCGCCTGATTGCAACATTATCCCCTTTGAGGAGAATACGATGGCATTATCAGGAGAACTCATGATTAACGGACTGCGCCTCTGCGGTGAGGAGCAGGCTTTTTCGGCGATGGAAGCCGAGAGCGGCAACGCCCTTCCTCCGCTATTTCATGAGGCCAGCCCGGCGCAAATTGATCAGGCTTGTCAGTGCGCGGCACAGGCTTTTAACGCGTATGCTCAACGGGATCTTCCGCTACGTGCGCGTTTTCTGCGCCAGATTGGCGATAATATTCTGGCGATTGGCGATGCGTTAATTGATCGGGCAATGCAGGAAACCGCTCTGCCGCGTGGCCGCATTGAGGGTGAACGCGCCCGCACCATCGGCCAGTTGAATATGTTTGCCGATGTGGTTGAACGCGGTGAATTCCTGGCGCCGATAATCGAAACCGCGCTGCCTGAGCGTAAACCCTTGCCCCGCCCTGATTTGCGCCAGCGGCAGGTAGCGCTCGGCCCGGTAGCGGTATTTGGTGCCAGTAACTTTCCGCTCGCCTTTTCTGTTGCTGGCGGTGACAGCGCCTCGGCGTTAGCGGCCGGATGCCCTGTCGTGGTGAAAGCGCATCCGGCCCATCCCGGTACCAGCGAGATGGTGGGTCAGGCTATCGTGGACGCGGTGAAACAGTGTCAGCTTCCGCCTGGGGTATTTGCGCTCTTGCACGGTACATCGCATCACAGCGGGCAGGCATTAGTCAGTCATCCAGCGATACAAGCCGTCGGCTTTACCGGTTCCCGCAATGCCGGGCTGGCGCTGGTCAGGTGCGCGCAACAGCGTCAGCGCCCAATTCCGGTGTATGCCGAAATGAGCAGCATTAACCCTTTATTACTGTTCCCCACTGCGTTAGCACAGCGCAGCGCCAGCATCGCGCAAGGCTATGTGGATTCGCTGGTCTTAGGCACAGGACAGTTTTGTACCAATCCTGGCATCGCTCTGGCTCTGGACAGCCCGGCGCTGGAAAACTTTTGCCAGCTCACTGCCGAAGCGCTGGCACAAAGACCCGCCAGCACAATGTTAACGCCTGCCATACAGCGCGCCTGCCAGCAAAACAGTGAAGCGCTGGCCGCCTTGTCAGGCGTAAGGCTGCTCGGCGCGGGACAACCTGCGGCGACGCCGCATCAGACGCAAGCGCAGGTTTATCTCACCGATGCCGACACCTTCCTTGCGCAACCCGCCATGCAAAATGAAATATTTGGCCCCGTGTCGTTGCTGGTGCGCTGTCAGGATGAGGCGGTTTTACAATCAGTAATTGAGACGATCGAAGGGCAACTGACTTTTACCCTACAGCTGAATGAACCCGATTATCCGCTGGCACGAACCCTGTTACCTCACATAGAAGCGCGGACAGGGCGCATTATTATTAACGGCTACCCAACCGGCGTGGATGTTGGTTATGCCATGGTGCACGGCGGTCCTTTCCCGGCGACCAGCGATGCGCGCAGCACCTCAGTGGGCGCAACGGCAATTCAGCGCTTTTTACGGCCGGTATGTTATCAGGATTTTCCCACCGCCCTGCTGCCATACCCGCTGGCGTCACATTCATAAGCATTTCATGGCTGGAAACCCTTGCCGCTGCGTTTTAAGGTAAGGGTTTTCAGGCAAGGAAAAAGATTATGCGCATTTTGATTGTTGGAGCCGGTGCAACCGGTGGTTATTTTGGCGCGCGTCTGGCGCAGGCCGGACAAGATGTAACTTTTCTGGTGCGTGAGCGCCGCTTTAATCAGCTGCAAAAAACCGGGCTGATCCTGCAAACGCCACAAGGCAATGAAACGCTGCAGCCACAATTAGTACAGGCCAGCTCGCTGAACGGTAATTACGATTTGATTATCCTGACGGTGAAAAGTTTTGGTCTCGATCAGGCGATGGAGGATATTGCGCCGGCGGTTGGCCCAGACACCCTGATCATGCCTGTTCTCAACGGGATGCGCCATATTGATACCCTGCGTACGCGCTTTGGCGATCGCCAGGTAATTGGCGGCCTGTGTAAAATCAATGCCACCCTGGGCGAGCATGGCGAAGTGGTACAGATGACGCCCCTTCATCAGATCTATTACGGTGCGCTGGATGGTCATAACGATGCGCGACTGCAACGCGTCGATGCTGCGCTGCGTAGCAGCACGGTGGAGACCTTTTTTACCGCGGATATTATCAGCGAGTTATGGGAAAAGTGGCTGCTACTGAGCACGCTAGGCGCGGTGTGCTGTCTTGCGCGCGGTAATACACAGCAGGTTCTGCAATCAGAAGGCGGCGAAGCACTGCTGCAAAGTATTTTTAGCGAAATCCTCGCGGTGATCAGCGCTGATGGCTATCAACCACGACCGGCCATCACAGCGAAGATTTATGAATTGCTGAATAACCCTGCTACGCCGATGACATCGTCAATGTACCGTGATTTAACGCAGGGTTTTGAAATTGAAGCCGGGCAGGTGATTGGTGATCTGCTATTACGCGCCAAACGCAACGGCATCAACACGCCGCTGCTCAATGCGGTTAACGTTAATTTGCAGGTATACCGGCAAGGACGTTAATGCCTGATACGCGCCTGCACATCTGGCAGGCGCATCAATCGATGCCATGCATTATCAATTTCATCCGGCATTATCACCTCGCCAAAAAAGCCTTTGCCGTTTGGCCCGTAGCCGTGTTTGTCGTTGCGCAAACGCTGCACCTCTCCCAGTAAGAGTGTCAGAAAACGTTCCAGTGACCACAGCCCCTGCGGCGGAGCGCCGATAATGCGCGCCATACCTGCGTCATTCATTAACTGAGGTGTAAACACTGGCCAGTTGATGAATTGCGGCGCCTCTTCACGATTGCGCCATTGCCAGCGAAAAGTAGCATCGGTCCGGCGCTGCAATAGCGGGTCCTGAATCAGCACTACCCGCTGCGGTTGCAAATTTTTAGCATCCAGCAGACGCTGGCTGAACGCGGCATTTTCGCCACAGTTACGCGATGTGCTTTCAGGCAGCAACTGTTCGTCTGGCAGCGCGGCGAAGAGGCGGGCAATCGCTGCCAGCATTGACGCTTCGCCCATGCCTCGCGTATCGATCTGACGATAAAGCGGATGGGCCGCCATCGCTTCCGCCAGCAGCGGCGTGGCATGGCCGACTCCGCCGCTGATGAGCAATGGCAGGTTAAACTTTTTCGCTAACGCCACTGCACCTTCAATGTTGGGTAACACTGCATGCCCGGCCAGGATTGCTAGGTCCGCATGGGTTTCACCCTGTTGGGGCATATCGTCCAGTGCCAGCCAGGCGGCAATGCGATTGATGTCCTGAATGTCGTTATCACTGAGTTGCATACGATTCTCCTGTGCTTGCCGCAGTGTAGCGTCATCCTGGCACGCTGGCGGAGAAAAATTTGCTACACTCGCCGCTTCATCTTCAGGAGAGATCAATGACTTCCCGCTCCGTGACCCTTGATGACGTCGCTCAACTGGCTGGCGTCTCCTATCAAACCGTTTCCCGCGTGCTTAATCATTCTGAGCAAGTTGCACCCCGCACGCGAGAAAAAGTCGACGCGGCGATGCAGCAGCTCAATTACGTGCCAAACCGCGTCGCGCAGCAGCTGGCAGGCAAAGCGACGCGCACGCTGGGCCTTGCTACCAGTGATTTAGCGTTAATGGCGCCCGCACAGATTGCCTCCGCCATTCAGCAACGCGCCGCCGCCGCTGGCTACCATCTGGTTATTGCTATGGATAGCGGCAACGCCGAAGCCACAGTGAATGAACTGCTGGCGCAGCGCGTTGACGGCATACTGATCAACCTGCCTCTGATGGCGCAACAGGCAGAGCAAATTCAGGCATTATGCGGTGAAAAGCCAACGCTGTTTTTGGATGTCGAGCTGCACGCTGCGGTCGCGCAATGTCAGTATCCCAATGAAGCGGGTGCTCGTGCGGCGGTTGAACATCTGGTCGCACTGGGACATACAAAAATTGGCTTACTGAACGGCCCTGAACGTTCGGTATCTGCCCGCCAGCGTGAAGCGGCATGGTTAACAGCGCTGGCGGAATATCAGTTAACGCCTTGTTGTATGCTGCGTGGTGACTGGAGCGCACAGTCTGGGTATCAGGCTCTGCTGACGCAGTTGCCCGATTTATTACCGCAAGCTTTACTGGTGGCGAATGATCAGATGGCGCTGGGGGCGATGCGCGCACTGCATCAGCACGGGGTTACTATTCCCGGCGAGATTTCGGTGATGGGCTATGACGATACGGCAGAAAGCGCATGGTATCAGCCGCCACTGACTACGGTGCGTCAGGATTTACAGTTATTGGGTCAGGTCAGTGTGGACCAGATAGTCGCGCGCTTGCGCGGCGAAGAAGCATCGGCGGCGGTACTTGAAACCGCGCTGATACTGCGGGAAACCACCGCTGCGCCAGAGGATAAAAAGCTGGATTTGCCACAACTGGCGCAGCAGTTGCAGCACATTGCACGCCGACTGGCTAAGCGCGGAACATAAAAAAAGTGCCCACCAGGGGCACTTGACTGGAATCGGGTATCGTTACTGCGCTTTGGGTTCGCCCATGTTTTTGAGCTTCTTCGACAGCTCACGGCGCTCTTTCGACAGATCGGCATTTTTGATGATGTATTCATCAACGCGATCTTCATAATCAACGCGCATGCTGGCGATAATTTCCTGGATCGCCTCAACGCTCATGCCGGGTTTGATGTATTCACTCAGGTTGTCCAACAGCAGCACACGCTTCTGGTTGTCGCGGATTTTTTTCTCGTTATCAACGATCTCGCGCTGAAGCTTGTTCTTGCGACGGAACATACGTACGAACTCCAGTACGTCCTGAAATGATTGCTTGGCATTTTCCATGATGGCACCTTTCTTTGAGCCTGCTGTCGCAGGGAGAGAGTCAAAACGATCAGCTTAGCGGCTAGCCAGCCTTGTAAGCAATTTTCACAGCTAAATTCAGACTGGCTCTTATCTTAGCGCAAAGAAAGCGGGTTTCACATTAAGTCCTTGTCTGAGGTGATTATTTGCGCAACGCCATGCGCAGTAAGTCGTTCATTCGTTCAAGCTGCTTCGCCAACTCCAGGCTGATCCATACATAACCGTAAATCGGCGTCTCCTCCAGTCGCTCGCTGCCCGTATCGGCAATCAGCTGTTTCAATTCGCGCGTAATCTCTGCCAGTTCATGACTGGTGGTGATCAACTCTTCGGTCTCGCCCCGTACGGCCAGCCGTGAAAGCGCGCGTAGGGTGTTTTCCGTCATTTGCTGAGTACGGCGCAACGTTGGCGCATTCAGCAGTATCAGATGACTTTCACGAGACGCCCACCAGGCATTAATTTGCATCTCTACGGTGTACACCATATTTCGGTTGATGGTTTGAATCGCTTCAAAGACCGATTTTGGAATACGCGTCTCTTTGCTCGACGGCTCCAGCAGCGCACGCATCTTAATAATGCTGGTCAGCAGTTTACCCAACGGTTTAGTCAGACGCGGCTTTTCTACCAGGTTAGACGAAAAACCGGCGTGGTAAATGGTGGCAATTTTTTCCAGCGAATCAGAAAGCTGAATGCGCCAGTGCATATACGCGCGCTGTGCCCAGATGGCGCTGAACAGCAGAGCCAGCAGCGAACCGAGTATCACATCCCCGCCGCGCCACAGCGCCATGGCGAAATCACCTGCCGGGGCGCCGACCACCACGCTGAGCGTAATGCCAATCAACAGCGCCATATAGGGATGTTTACCCAGCGTCAGAAAGCCACAGACAAACATCACCATACCGCACCACGTCAGCATGACCGGTAGCGAGATAAGTTCCAGCTTTAGCGCAATCAAACCCGATACAGAACCGGCCAGCGTCCCACAGATGCGCTGAATCGCGCGCGGGAAAACGTTGCCCCATGTCGAGATCGGCCCCATCACGACCACCAACGTAATCAGCGGCCAGGTTCCTTCCGGAATCCCGGTAACGCGTACAAACAAAAAGGTGAGCAAAAAGGCAATAGCGATACGTACACCATGCACGCTGCGGTAGTGGCGATAGAACCAAAACTCTAGTTTCGATACGGGCTTATCTGGACGCAAAGTGGCTTTCCGGTTGCGGGTACATTTCGTGCATTATTCTAACCCTTAGATTTGCTAAGGCTTAACGCAACTTCTACATTTCAATACAGTTTTGACTTTAAATTACAATTTTCAACAATTGACATACTTTAAGATCCCATTAACAAAACATTTAATTAACATCTTACTCTTCTTACAAATTTTTATTTAACTCTGTTAAAGGAAGCGATATGAAAAAAAGAGCCAAAACCCTACCAGGTGTGACGCGACGGCAAGTGTTGACGTGGTCTGCGCTCGGCGTGGCCGCCAGCGTCAGTCAGACAGCGGATGCCGTATCGTTAAAAGGATCGCCAGGCTGGACGCCGTTTAGCGATAACCCTCCTGAAACCTTCGACCAGCCCGGCTGGCTATTTTTTACTGATGAAGAGGCCCGCACGGTAGAAGCCATGGTTGACCGTCTTATTCCCGCAGATGAGCTTAGCATGGGCGGCAAAGAAGCCGGATGCGCCGTATTTATCGATCGCCAGCTACACGGTTTTTACGGCACTTTCGAGCGCTTATATATGGAAGGTCCTTTCCAGAAAGGCACCTCAGAACAGGGCGATCAGTCTGCGCTGGTGCCACAGCAGCGTTATCGCCAGGGCTTAGCCGCGCTCAATCGCTACGTGCAAACCACCAGCTCCCAGAAAAAATTTTTCGATCTGACCCCAGAGCAGCAGGACACGCTGTTACTCAATATGGAAGCAGGCAAAGTGCATTTCGACGGTTTCGACGCCCAGTCGCTGTTTCTGGAAATATTAAACAACACCATGGAAGGCTTTTTTGCCGACCCGATTTACGGCGGCAATAAAGAGATGGTGTCGTGGAAAATGCTGGGATTTCCAGGCGCGCGTTATGACTATCGCGACTATATCGAACGACATAACGAAAATTTGCAACTTGAACCGATCAGCATTGCGCAATGGAAAGCGAAAGGATAAATCATGAAAAAATTGCCTAAAACTGATGTCGTGGTGATTGGCCTCGGCTGGGCCGGTTCGATCATTGCCAATGAACTGGCCGATGAAGGTCTGGACGTGGTGGGGATTGAGCGCGGTCCGTGGCGCGATACCGCGCGCGATTTTAATATCGGCACGGTGACTGACGAACTGCGCTATGTGATGCGCCAGGAGTTAATGTTACGTACCAGACAAAATACCTGCACTATGCGCAACAATCCCTCGCAAACAGCTTTACCGATGCGAACCTGGGGATCGTTTCACCCCGGTAATGGCACGGGCGGTGCCGGAAATCACTGGGCCGGTATTACCTTTCGCTTTCAGCCGCACGAATTTCACCTTAAAACGCACCTGACCGAGCGTTACGGCGCCCGCGCGATGCCGGAAGAGTTAGTGCTGCAAGACTGGGGAACAACGTGGGAAGAAATGGAGCCGCACTACATGCAGTTTGAGCGTGTAGCGGGCACGTCAGG
>NZ_JASUAZ010000031.1:0-39654 GCF_030283135.1 Mixta mediterraneensis
CTGGCATTTCTTGAGAAGGTAGAAGCCAGTAAATAAGCTCTGATGCGCATAATGACGTTATGCTAAAGAGGCCGCTGCGGAGGCGATTTTCGCAGCGGCCTTTTCAACATAACGTGTGTGACATTATCCGCACTAAATTGCGGGTGGATTATGTTAAATCCTTGAAAGCGCAATCCTCAGGGTGTTAAGAACGGGCATCATGGCTTCGGCCAGCCGCAGGTTATATGCATAGTCTGAGGCAGCAGCAACTTCATCGCCGCTACGCGCAGTCCTGTATCGCCCCAGCCGGGCAGCTGAAAAATGCTTTTCCAGGTCGTTCCCGTTCATTACACGCTTTTTTACTTTCCCTGAGGTATTGATATAATCGCTTTGCAGCCTTGGGTTCGCGTCCTCTCCCGACCACCATACCGGTGATGACACCAGGTTCGTTCTGGTCCTGTTCAGCAGGACCACCCCTTTCAGATAAAACCGCCTTATGGCGGTTTTGTTGTTTTAGTGACCCAGATCTACAGATTAATTTGTATAAAATTGCAAACAACCAACTGATATTAATCAAGATTATTCAACCGGATACCTGGTGTATAAGCATTATTGTCCAGAGTCAGGCTCAGCTGCTCTCGCAGTTGTTTAAACCATCACCGCTTATCCTTAGCGGAACTTATCAATTCAGAATCCCGGTTCTACAGACAGGACCACTCTTTATACGCTGAATCGAGACAGGGGCGCTTAAATTTTTCAGCGAGTATTTGTGGCTGAAAATTATCATGGTAGTTTATTTGAATGGGATTAATCCTAAAAATAATCTAACAAAACTTTTCTGGGTGAACTATGCGGTGTGCTGATTTTTTCGGGCGGATATGTGTCGGCCTGACGACTACTTTTGCAATATTCTGCTCCGTGCCAGCGGCATTCGTTCTGTCCAGCGGCTGCGCCGCGGTAAACGTCCTGTCGGGGTCTTCCACCCTTTCCTTTAGCTCAAACCGGTATCCGGCATCCGACTTTGCCGCCGGCGACGCGCTGACCCTGAGTTTTACCGACAGCGGTGCGGCATATGGTGGAGACGCGACGACCGCCGACAGCGTCAGCGTAGCGCGTTATAACCTCAGCAGTTTCCAGACCTATAACGCCACCAGCGCCACCAGTAGCACCCCTCAGACCGTGACAATCACCGTACCAGCAGGCAGCCTGGAGACAAACGGCGTGGCCCTGCGGGCCACGACGTCGCACGGTCAGATAAGCAACCTGGTGTTCAGCTGTACCAGCACATCAGCGGCCTCCGGCGACGCCACACTTTCGGGACTTTCGCTTTCGACAGGGACGCTTTCACCTTCTTTTAGTGCCGTAACCAGCAGTTACAGCGCTTCGGTCGCAAGCAGTATTTCATCGGTAACGGTCACGCCCGTTGTCACCGAGAGCCATGCCACCGTCACCGTCGACGGCGCCGCGGTCGCATCCGGTTCGGCGTCTCAGTCCGTCAGTCTCGCGTCCGGCAGCACGACCAGTATTTCCGTCGTCGTAACGGCGCAGGATGGTACGACCCGCGCGTATACACTCAGCGTCACCCGCCCGGAAGCCTCGCCGGTTTCGTCAGACAGCGCTGACACCGTAGCTGCCAACAGTACGAACAATGTCATTCCGCTCTCCCTGAATGGGGGCACGGCAACGACGGTGGCGCTCGTTACCTCCCCCGGCTCACGGCAGCGCCCGGGTAAGCGGAACCACGGTGACCTATACGCCTGCGGCCGGTTATTCCGGCACCGACAGCTTTACCTGGCATGCGTCTAACAGTGGAGGCACGTCTGCTGATGCCACTGTGTCACTGACCGTCAGCCCTCCCGTGCTTGCGGTTACGCCGGCAGCAGGTGCACTGCCGGCTACCACCGTGGGGAGCGCCTGGTCACAGAGTCTGACGGCCTCCGGCGGCACTTCGCCCTATGCCTGGTCCAGCACCTCGCTGCCCGTAGGGATCGCGCTTAATGCGTCAGCGGGCACGCTGTCCGGCGCACCTTCTGCCGCCGGCAGATACAGCTTTCAGGTCACCGTGACGGACGCGCACGGTGCCACCAGCAGTGTCAGCTACACGCTTAACGTCACCGCCGCCTCGCCGGTGGCCAGCGACAGCATCGCCACTGTGGCCGCAAACAGCAGCAGCAATCCGATCCCGCTCAGCCTTTCCGGCGGGCCGGCTACGTCAGTCAGCATCGTGGGCCCGCCTGCTCACGGCAGCCTGATCACCTCGGGGGCAACGGCTTCCTACACCCCGACCACTGGCTATTCAGGCAGCGACAGCTTTACCTATACCGCTACTAACGACAGCGGGACCTCCGCCAGCGCCCGCGTGTCGCTTACCGTGACGCCGGTGCTGCTGGCGCTTTCCCCCATCAGTGGCGCACTGCCCGCGGCAACGGCGGGCAGCAGCTGGAGCCAGACGCTGACGGCAGCTGGCGGTAGCGCGCCCTATACCTTCAGCTCCACGGCCCTGCCAGCCGGGATCACGCTGAACACGGCAACGGGTGTTCTGACGGGCACGCCGTCTGCTGCGGGCAGCTACAGCTTCCAGGTCACCGCTTCTGACAGCCTGGGCGCCAGCGGCACGGCCAGCTACTCACTGGCCGTCAGCGCCGCCGCGCAGGCCGTCCTTCGGCTTCTGCCCGCGGGCGGAGCGTTGCCAGAGGGCAAAGCCGGACAGGCATACTCTCAGGCACTCAGCGTCACGGGCGGCGCAGCGCCTTATCGCTGGCAGATGAGCGGCTCTCTGCCGCGCGGTCTGAGTTTTACTGACGGTCAGCTTTCGGGAACGCCGCTGGTCACCGAGGCCAGCGCGTTCAGCGTGCTGGTGACCGATGCGACAGGCAGGTCACTGCAGGCGGAGTATACGCTGGTGATTGCCGCTGCGGCACCGTCCGCTGCTGACCACGCCGCCACGGTTTCTGCCGGGCAGTCGGTGACCGTGAGCCTGACCAGCGGGGCGACTGGCGGACCGTTTACTGGCGCCCAGCTGCAGAATCAGCCGGAAAGCAGCCTGGGTAAGGCGTCAGTCCGGGCTTCCGGCACCGACTATCAGCTGCTGTTCACCGCGGCCGCGCAGGCCAGCGGAACCGTCACGCTCCGCTATGTCCTGACCAGCGCTGCCGGGTCAACGTCGCCTGCCCGGGTAACCCTGACCATTACCGCGCGCCCCGACCCTTCAAAAGATGCTGACGTCATCGGTATGGTGAGCGCGCAGTACCAGGCCGCGCAAAATTTTGCCCGCGCACAGTTGCGCAACTTCAGTGACCGCCTGGAACAGCTACACCGCGGGAATGACCTTCCTTCTGACATGGCCGGCGTCCACTTTTCCATGCCCTCTTCCAGGCCGGAGCGCGATGCGGACCAGAAAATGTGGGCCACGGCCAGGCAGCAGCAATCCGGCCTGAACAACGCGCAGGCTCGGCAAGGCGTTCCCTCATTGCCTTTCTCTGCACAACCGCAGGCACAGCGGCTTTCCTACTGGACCGGCGGCTATGTCGACTTCGGGGGCGACAACGCGGATGGCATCCGCTTCAGCCACACCACCGTGGGCGTGACCACGGGTGCCGACTACCGCTTTACCGGGACGTTTACTGGGGGAATGGGGATAGGCTTTGGCCGGGACGTCAGCGATATTGGCGACAGCGGTACGCGAACGAACGGTCGTGCGTTCAGCGCCGCCCTTTACGGCAGCTACCACCCGGGGCCGTTCTTCGTGGATGGCCTGGTGGGACACGGCGTGCTGGACTTTGACAGCCGGCGCACAGTGACGGAAACCGATGCCGTGGCGCGCGCTTCCCGTTCGGGCCGTCAGGCCTTCACGGCCCTGACCTCGGGTTATGAATTCCGTGCGCCGGACAGCCTGATTTCACCCTACGCCCGTCTGCAGTACACCCGCACATGGTTAGACGGCTTCAGCGAGTCGGGCGCGGGGGCATACAGCCTTGCCTATGCCCCACAGACGGTTGCGCAGGCCGTGACGGCCGCTGGACTGCGTGCCGAACGCACTACGCCAGCCCGCTGGAGCATACTGCGCCTGCAGGGACGTATTGAATATGCACAGACGCTCAGCGACAGCGGTACCGCCGGTGTCGGTTATGCTGACACCGCAAATGATACCTGGCGCGTATCGCTTTATGAACAGAGCCGACGGACCCTGACCTTTGGGGCCGGGATAGACTTTTTACTGCCGCACAATATTACGCCTGGCATTGCCTATCAGGGAACGCTGGGGCTGGATGCACAGAGTACACGAGAGCAAATGGTCATGTTCCGGGTCAACATCGGGTTATAAAGACCCGGAAATATGGGACACGCGCTTCACCAGAGAACCAATGAGACGGGAAATACGTTCTCAGAATGAACAAGCGCCGGTACTACCGGCCCTGAGTCACGCAGTTTCATCACTTCTACAGGGAGCCTATTACGATGGTGCCGGAAAAAGACAGCAGTAGCCGAACAGACATTTCTATCGAGCCTTGATAAATGCTGTAGTGACTAAATTGCGTGGCTGCCGCTAGTTTCTGTCGAACTTCGCTGAGCCTGCGTCGGGCATTAGCCGGGAGTACGCTGCGCCTTTGGCCCGACCACACCAGCAGAAAGCAGAAAGTTGGCCGAGCTTCACGGCGTGGTGCTGGCCAGGGGGAGCGGTCGCGTTGAACACACTAACCAGCCGCTGCATAAGCAGTGATGAAAAAAAGAGCCGTGCTGGAAGCTCAAGGGCCAGCAATAAGATCAATATTTATCGTCAAACCGCTCGGGATCCGGCGTCTCATTATCACGCTGGGTAATATGTTGCCTGATTAATTCTGTCAGCAATGCGGCATCGTTATTTCGTATCGCAGCAACCATCGCAAAATGTTCTTCCGAAGATTTAACTATCCGCGCGTGAGAACTCCATTGCCCGAGCGCCGCTGAAGGCACCCGGCTGCGCAGGTCAAAAATTAATTCAACCATATCCTGATTGGAGCAGGGAGCCAGTAATGCCCGATGGAATGACAGATTGGCTTCATATTGTTCCAGCAACGTACCGTAATGGGTATCGTGTTCAAACCGTCTGGCCCACTTTTCTAACGTTTCCAGTTGTGCGGGCGTAATATTCGCCACGATGTCTTCCGCTGATGCGCTTTCAAGGATTGACCGGATCGCTGAAATGTTTTTTCTCTGTTGGATATTGGGCATGAAAACGTGATAACCGCGATTAGGCACGTGCTGAACGAGACGTTCAATGACCAGTTGATCCAGCGCCCGGCGGACATCACTGCGGCTGCACTGGTATCGGTTTGCCAGTTCAATTTGCTTGAGCCATGCGCCCGGCTGGAATTCTCCCCTGTTAATATCCATTGCCAGACTGTTCGCAACATCAACCAGATTAAGTTTGTTTTGTTTCATTGATCACTACTTAGCTCGTTTTCGCTGTGAATATGATGCAATCTTTCTACATATAGCGCCAGTTTCGCTTCTGTCAGATCATTTTTGCAACCCTCTTTTAAAATTAATCTATCAAAAACAAAAAGTTATTGATTTTATCTGCCTTAATGTCAGCAATTAGTAAACGAATTGTGACATGAATCAGATCTTTTGCTAATAAATTGTTTTTTAAATTGGCGCCAATTTTGGTTTTATGGTTGAATCGATTTGAACAGGAATTAAACAAAGAGAATCGATAATGCAATCCACAGAAATGCCTCAGGAAGTCGATACAGAAGTAGAACGCAGCCAAAAACTCTATTTCCGGAGCCATACCACCATCTTTTCCAGTCGTTACGATCCGCGTTTTCAGTACTGCCTGTATGTTCCGCCCGCGTTTGATAACGATCGCGAAAATTATCGGCTGGTAGTCGCCATGCATGGCACTGGTCGTTCCATGACGCATTATCGCGATGCTTTTGCGGAGTTCGCGCGATATAACCGGTGCGTTGTGCTGGCGCCGCTCTTCCCTGTCGGCCCTTTAGGTGATGGCAATTCCCACGGATTTAAATACATCGTTGAGCAGGATATTCGTTATGACACCGTTCTGCTGAACATGATTGAAGAAGTGAGCGCTTCACTTAATTATGATTTCGGGCGTTTCCTGCTGTTTGGTTATTCCGGCGGCGGTCATTTTGTTCACCGGTTCTTTTATCTTCATCCCGAAAAACTCTTGGCCGTCTCCATCGGCGCGCCCGGCTCCGTCACGCTGCTTGATGATAAAAAGGTGTGGTGGGTTGGCGTACAAGACTTCGAAAAGATTTTTAAAAAACAGCTTAATTATGCCGCGATGCGTGAGGTTGCCGTGCAGCTTGTGGTGGGAAAAGTGGACATCGAAACCTGGGAAATCACCCATAAGCCTGGCGGGAAATATTATCAGTCCGGTTGTAACGATGCGGGCACCACACGTATTGACCGCAATACCGCGCTGCTGAACAGCCTGCGATCCCATGGCATCAACGCGGTGCAGAACATCGTGCCTAACGTCGGGCATGACGGGATGAAGGTGCTCGACGACGTAAAAGACTTTTTCTTGCAGATAATCAATAACCAAAAAGGGCAGCCAAAATGACGCAACCTTTCCCTCTTATTGAGATCAGCGGAACGCCGCTGGCGCGAGGCCAACAGTACGGTGAACAGGCGAAAGAGCGTATTCACACCAGCGTGGCCATTTATGGCGATCAACTCAATCAGCTAGGCATCAGTCATGACGAGCGCAACGCGCTGACCGAAAGCTTCAGCCGCATTATTAGTCATTTTGATGCTGCCTATCTGGATGAGATGCAGGGCATCGCGCAAGGTGCTGGCGTCTCCCTTGAGTCAGTCATCATGATTAATGCGCGTACTGAAGTGATTGCGCAGGCGCGTCGACTGAAACAGTGCGATAGCGTGCACGATGACAATATCAAAGATGGCTGCAGCGGTGCCGTGATCCTCCCTGAACGCAGCGCCAGCGGAAAACTGATCCACGGCCAGAACTGGGACTGGCGTGCAGAGTGCGCCGAAAGCTCAGTGGTGGTGAAAATTCACCGTACCGATGGCCCGGACATCCTGACCTTCGTCGAAGCTGGCGGACTGGCGCGCAGTGGCCTTAACAGTACGGGCATCGCGATTACCGCCAATTATTTGCGCTGCGAACGCGATTATACCCAGCGTGGCGTGCCGCTCTCGCTGATTCGCCGTAAAGCTCTTGAACAACAGCATATGGCGCTGGCGATGCGCGTGGTTGCCACTACGCCTAAATCCTGTTCCAACAATATGATCCTGAGCACTAAAGAGGGGTTCGCCATCGATTTTGAGTGCGCGCCGGATGAGGCGTTTACTCTTTATCCGCAGGAAGATCTGCTCGTACATGCCAACCACTGGGAAAGCCAGGCGGCGCGTTGCAAAGTTCGCGAAGAAGGCGTTGAAGCCTCACCCGACTCACTTTACCGCAGCTGGCGCGTCAGGAAATTATTGAGTGAACATGCTAACCCCGGCGTTGAAGAAATGAAGCGCGCCTTTTTCGACGATTTTGGCGCGCCTTATTCAGTCTGTCGTCCACCGCGTCCTGGTTTCAGCAGCGATCTGTCAGCCACTGTGGCGATGATCGTGATGACCCCTGCGGATGGCGTGATGGAGGTATTACCTCTGCCAGCGATTAATAAAGATTTTACCACCTACACGCTTAACGGAGTCTGAGAGCACTTATGAAAAAAATTATCTCGCTCGCTGCCCTTCTCGTCCCGCTCGCAGTCGCGGCGTCGGCGCAGTCGGCTGAAAAAAGCGTCATTCATTTTGCACTTAATCAGGATATACGCAGCAGCCAACCTGGGGTAAACCGCGACGGCAACACCGATGACGTACTGATGCACGTTGTTGAGGGATTGGTTGGCTATCGTGAAGACGGCACGGTTGGCCCGATGCTGGCGTCCGGCTGGAAAATGTCCGACGACGGTAAAACCTACACCTTCACCCTGCGTGAGGGCGTAAAATTTCACAACGGCGATCCCGTGACGGCGCAGGATGTGGTCTGGAGCTGGAAGCACTGGAATGACCCTAAGACACAGTGGCGATGTTTACGCGAATTTGATGGCAGCGGACTTATCCATGTGACCTCTGTGTCGGCGCCGGATGACAAAACGGTGGTTATGCAACTCGAAAAGCCGGTCGCCCTCTTTCTCGACTCGCTGGCGCGTACTGACTGTGGAGCCGCCGCCGTCATCAGCCCAAAATCAGTGGATGCGCGGGGTAAATGGTTAAAACCGATCGGTACGGGGCCTTTCATTTTCAATGACTGGAAGCACGGGGAGTACGTTTCACTACAGCGCTTTGCGGATTATTCGGCGTTGCCTGGCAAACCCGACGGTTTTGTCGGTGGGAAAAAAGCGCTGGTGGATGAGGTGCGTTTCATGGCGGTGCCAGATGCCGCGACGGTCAAAGCGGGCCTGCAATCTGGCGCTATCGATGTTGCTCAGGTCAGCCCGGTTGATGCCAGCGATCTAAAACATAATCCTCAAATTAGCATTGAAGTGGCGCCCAATGCGCAGCGACACGGGATGCTGATCCAGACCAATGATCCGCTACTAAAGAACGTTAAGCTACGCCAGGCTATCGCTTCTGCCCTCGACACTCAACAGATTGCCCTGGGCACCAGCCAGAATATGGCGACACCGAGCAATTCCAATATTTCCACTGCCTCAGCGTTTTATACCGATGTGGAAAAGAAAGGGTATCAGTACGATCCTGCCCGTACCGCCAGGTTGTTAAAAGAGGCTGGCTATAAAGGCGAGACGATTGAAATTATCGCGAATAAACGCTCAACCGTACCCAGCTTCGATATGGCGATTATCATTCAGGCGATGCTTCAGGCGGCAGGTATGAACGCCAAAGTGTCCACTATGGAATGGGCCACACAACTGGAGCGGTATCAGTCGGGTCGTTATCAGACGATGACCTTCACCTATTCTGCCCGCTTCAATCCGGCGCTCGCCTTTGAACAGATCGTGGGGGATAAAAGCAAACAGAGCCGCAAAGTCTGGGATGATCCGCAGGCCATCAAAGCCGCCGAAAGCCTCAATTATCTTACGGATAAGACGCAGGTGCAGTCTGTCGTGGACGCGCTGCATAAGCAGATGATCGAACAGGTGCCGTTAATCTTCTTTTATCCAGGGCTGGATATTGTGGCGCACCGTAAAACCATCTCGGGTTATAAGGCGTGGCTCGCGGCGGCAGCCAGATTATGGAACGTGAGCAAATCCTGATAAGGGGTGCATATGTTGCAGTTTCTTATTTCTCGTATCATTGCAGCCATCCCGACGCTGCTGCTGGTCACCGTGCTGGTGTTTCTGCTTACCCGACTGGTGCCGGGAGATCCGGCCCTGCTGATGCTCGGCGATATGGCGACTGAATCCAGTCTGGCGGATTTACGCCACAGCATGGGGCTGGATCAGAGCCTGATCCAGCAATTTATCATCTGGTTCAGACATATGATTCAGGGAGATTTTGGCCATTCGATACAGACGGGCCAGGCGGTGTTGCCGCTGATCATTCAGCGCTTTGGCGTGACGGTGAGCGTGGTACTGGCTGCCGTCGTGATCGCCTCGCTGCTGGCGGTGCCTGCTGGCATGCTGGCGGCCTGGAAACAGAACTCCTCCTGGGATGTCGGGCTGGTGATGTTTTCAACCTTTCTGCTGTCGATTCCCAGCTTCTGGATGGGGTTGCTGATCCTGCTGGCGCTGGGACTCGGCCTCGGCTGGCTGCCGGTTGTCGGCTATGTATCGGTGATGGATAACTTTCAGCAAGGCACTCTCTATTTACTGATGCCGGTGCTGACCCTGGTGCTGGTGGAAGTAGGGGCGCTGGTGCGTATGATGCGCGCCAGCACGCTGGAAGTGCTGCGGCTGGACTACGTCTCCCATGCGCGCGCCAAAGGGCTGAGGGAGAGAACCGTGCTTTCGCGGCACGTCTTTCCCAATGCGTTTGGCCCCACCTGGACGCTGATCGGCCTGACGCTCGGTAATCTGTTGAGCGGCGTCGCGGTAACCGAAACGGTCTTTAGTCTGCCGGGACTAGGCAGACTGCTGGTGGATGCCATCTATGCACGCGACTATCCGGTGATTCAGGGGTGTATGCTGTTTATCGCAACGCTCTATGTCCTTACGAACCTGGTTATTGACGCCCTGTATCCGCTATTTAACCCGAGGGTTTCGGCATGATGAAAAAGACGTTGGCGCTCTCTCCCAATGCGTTACTCGGCGTACTGTTGATCGCTGTAATTGTGACTGCAGGATTAGTGGGCTTCTTCTGGACACCCTGGGATCCTGCTCGCATTAACATTCTGTCCAGGCTACAGGCCCCTGGCGCTGAGCACTGGTTTGGTACAGATGAATACGGGCGTGACGTGCTCAGCCGGATACTGTTGGGGGCCAGCGCAAGCCTGATGATTTCAGTGATTACCGTCTGCTTTTCCCTGTCTGCGGGCATTGTGCTGGGATTGATTAGCGGCTATCTGCGTGGCGTAACAGATCGCATTATCATGATGGTTACCGATACGCTGCTGGCCTTTCCCGGCATACTGCTTGCGCTAGGCTTGCTGAGTATTTTGGGCAATAACCGCTATGGCATCATTCTGGCGTTAGGTCTGGCCTATACCCCGTCGGTGGTGCGTATTGTGCGCGGTACCGTTATGGGGTTGCGTGAAGCGGACTTTGTCGCAGCTTCACGCGTGATGGGTCACAGCGAACTGGCCATTTTACGCCGTCACGTTCTGCCTAATTGCATCGCTCCCCTGACCGTGCTGGCGACCTCTATGCTGGGCTGGGTGCTGATTTCTGAAAGTGCCTTATCTTTTCTGGGGTTAGGCGTACCACCGCCGGAACCCACATGGGGCAATATGCTGTCAGCCAGCCGGACTTATCTGTCTCAGGCCCCCTGGCTTGCGCTACTACCGGGTGCCTGTATCTCCATCGCGCTACTTGGCGTTAACCTGCTGGGCGATGCATTACGCGACTATCTGGATCCGAGGATGCAATAATGACCTTATCTTCCCAACCCCTATTACAGGTCAATAATCTGCGCGTCAGCGTCAATCAGCGCGAAGTTGTTAAAGGCATTTCCTTTACGCTGGCTGAACGGGAAGTACTGGCCGTGGTGGGCGAATCCGGCAGCGGCAAGACGCTGGCGATGCGCTCGCTGATGCATCTGTTACCGAGCGGCGTCAATTTCGATGCGACCGCGATGACGTTTGACGGGCAAGATCTGCTGAATCTCAATGATCAGCAGTTGCGCGAGATGCGCGGCGCCGGAATTGGCATGATTTTTCAGGAGCCGATGACCTCTCTCAACCCCGCGATGACGATTGATCGCCAGCTGGATGAAGGGCTTGCCCTCCATACGCAGTTAAACCGCCGCCAGCGTCGGGAGAAGATTATTGCCATGTTGCATCGCGTGGGGTTGAGCCAGGCTGAATCGCTGCTCGATCGTTACCCTCATGAGTTTTCCGGCGGTATGCGTCAGCGGGTGATGATCGCTTCGGTGATGTTGCTGGAGCCTAAACTGATCATCGCCGATGAGCCGACCACTGCGCTCGATGTGCTTGTGCAGCATGAAGTCATGGATCTGATGCTTTCACTCACCGCTGAAAAAGGCAGTGCAGTGATCCTCATCAGTCACGATCTCTCGATGGTAGCAAATTACGCTTCGCGCATTATGGTGATGGAACAGGGTGTGTTGGTTGAACAGAACAGCAGTCAACAGTTACTGGCGCAGCCGCAGCATAGCTATACCCGACGTTTGCTTGAGGCGTTACCGGTGCGTAAGTCTGCGCCTGACCGGCAAAAACTGCTGTCGGCGATGAGCATTATCTCCCTTAACAACATTGAAATTACTTATTATGGCCGCAAAGCCTGGTTCAAACCGGCCAGTGTGACCCGGGCGGTGAATAATGTCAGTTTCAATGTCCGGGCGGGTGAAACGGTGGCGCTTGTGGGTGCCAGCGGTTCAGGCAAAACCACCATAGGCAAGCTGATTGCCGGGATGCTAAAAGCCAGTAAAGGCACCCTCTCCTTCAAAGGCAAGCCGCTCTGTAATGCCAGCAAAGCAGAGCGAAACGCATGGCGCTGGGATTGCCAGATTATCCAGCAGGACCCCTTCTCATCGTTAAATCCTCGAATGCGCATCATACAGATTCTGGAAGAGCCGCTGCTGCTGGTGAAAACCATGCGTTCAGCATCAAGAAAACAGCGGGTACGGGAAGTGCTGCATGAGGTAGGGCTGGAGGAGGTTTTCCTGTCGCGTTATCCTCATCAGCTTTCCGGGGGACAACGCCAGCGCGTCGCCATCGCACGCGCCATCGTGCGTAACCCGGCCTTTATTATTGCTGATGAGCCAACTTCTGCGCTCGATATGACGGTACAGAAGCAAATCCTGCAACTTCTCAAACGCCTTCAGGAGAGTTACGGGTTTGCCTGCCTGTTCATCACGCATGACCTGGGCGCTGTTGAGCAAGTGGCCGATCGCATTATGGTGATGGAAAAAGGCGAACTGGTCGAAAACGGGTGGAGCGACGAGGTACTGGACGCCCCGCAGCATCCCTATACCCAACAGCTACTGAACTGCTTGCCCGCCCTTAAACCGATGAGTAATGGCGGCTTTCAGCCAGAAAAAAAACAGGCGGCGAAGCAGCTTGCGGTTTAGTGACGACGGAAAAGTAAGCAAGTTTGCCAACGATCATCCAGGGGAAATAATCAACGTTGCGACTGCCTGCCGCTGTAAATGGCGAGGTTTGCCACTTATCAGGCCACAATCGGCTGTTTAAGCGGGAAACCGCGCTGGAGGCCATTCAAGGGAAAAGCAAGGAGAAATCAGGCCAGCCTGACGTTGCCAAAGCAAAGTGCGACCAGCCTGTAGCGCTTTTTCAGCTATGGCTATGGCAGACACCCAGCGGCACAGGGAAACGCAAGTGATACACCGCGATGACCGGTCGTGTCTGCCACTGACAGGTGGCAGCGGTTAATCTCCCACATCTTCAAAAAATTACCTGTCCTTATAGCTGCCGCGATTGGGCCCCTGAGTCTCTTTCTGCTTCCCTGGCACGCAACAGCATGTGGCCCACCCGATCGAAACGTTAAATGTCTCTCGAATGCTGAACGGATGCGGTTAATGCGTACGCTTGAAAGCTTCTGCCCAGCCTTTTCAACCTGCCGTCATTCTTCAGCATCTGTCTGGCCTGGATGATGTCAGGGATGTGTGACATTTGAAATTAGCTTTGACATCACATCCCTATCCATAAGCGCTAATAACGTGATCACCCAGAGTAAAAATAAGCACGACACGATGAATTCCCGCTGGCACCAGGAGACGAACGTTATTTGTTTTCGATTCCCCCTTAAGACAGCAAAGCTGAAGCGATGCCGCGCCATTGACCTCACGCTCAGGCCCCTGATGTGTGAACTTTCTTCCAGGTCAGCTAATTAATAAATAACGCCTTCCGCTCAATAACTTAATTGATGTTTCGGCGGCTGATGTGTTCCTTCCCCTCTCATCTCTGACTATTACGTTTTGTGAAACGCCTCCCAAAACTCATTTTTGACAGGTTATACCGCTTGTTTATTAACCCTGCCGATGTATAAATTTAACAACTTCACAATAATCCGTGAATAAATAAAGTACATCACAACCTCTCAGGAAGGGTTTTTTCTCATGTCAGAATTGAAATTTGCTACGCGTCTAAATTCGTTTGCCTCGGGGGCAAATCTTTACTGGCCAGAGCTTAAGGGCAAACCCTCTGTGCTACAGATGATTGCCCGCGCAGGGGAAGTGAAGGGATTGACTCATCTCGATCTTAACTATCCGCAGCATCTCACCAGCGACATCAAAACGATGCGCCAGGCGATTGAAGATGCAGGTCTGGCGGTGAATGGTATGCAGATGCGCTGGGATGCCCCGCAATTTAAGCTTGGCGCTTTCACTAATCCAAACCCAAAGATTCGCCGTGAAGCAATTGAACTGACCAAGCGCGGCATCGACGCTGGCCGTGAATTCGGTTCAAACCTGATGACGCTGTGGATGGGGCAAGACGGTTTCGATTACTGCTTCCAGGCTGATTATAAAAAAATCTGGGAAGACGCGGTCGATGCGGTACGTGAAATTGCAGAATACGCGCCAGAGGTGGATGTCAGTATTGAGTACAAGCCCAATGAACCGCGTGCTTACAGTATTTTCCCTAATGTCACTACCTGCCTGTTAGCGGTAGAAGAAGCAGGCTCCCCTAACCTGGGTATTACGCTCGACTTCGCTCATGTGCTGTTTGCCAATGAAATTCCGGCTTACGCCGCCGCGATGGTTGCACGTCGCTCACGCCTGCTAGGGCTGGACCTGAATGACGGCTGGGGCAAACGTGATGATGGTCTGATGGCGGGTTCAGTTAATCCGCGCGCCACGCTGGAATTCCTGTGGCAGATGCAGCGCGACGGTTATCAGGGGGCTTACTATTTTGACACCTTCCCAGACGCCAGCGGCCTTGACCCGATTCGGGAAGCCGAGACCAATATCGCCACCGTCACGCAACTGCTGAAACTCTGCGACAAGCTCCATGGCAACGAGGCGCTACTGGATGCGATCAGCCGCCAGGATGCCGTCGCTTCGCAACAAATTGTTAACGACATTATGTTGGCCAAATAGCCATAAGCTGGCCGCGATTCAAATAAAAGCTGTACCCAACGTGATGAAAATAAAAGGCTAAATAAATGAAAAAATTATTCCTCTCTGTACTCGCATCCTCATTGCTCTGCTCCAGTGTTTACGCGGCGGAACTGGCACCCCTGCAATCTGACACGGAACCCGACCGAACCGACTGGACGCAGCTCGACAGCAAATACGGTCCGCTGCCAAAAATAGACAGCAAACTGAAGATTGGCGGCGTATCGAAAACGCTAACCAATGAATACTGGCGTTCACTTGGCGAAGGTTATCAGAACGTCGCGAAGAAATATGGGTTCACCGTAGCGTATCAGGCTGCCGCCAATGAAGATGATCAGCTGGGTCAACTGTCGATTGCCGAAACCCTAATTTCGCAGGGTTTTAACGGACTGCTGGTTTCGCCGCAAACTG
Source organism: Mixta mediterraneensis (assembly GCF_030283135.1). NCBI lineage: Bacteria > Pseudomonadati > Pseudomonadota > Gammaproteobacteria > Enterobacterales > Erwiniaceae > Mixta > Mixta mediterraneensis. Next base: position 15,070 of record NZ_JASUAZ010000031.1, read on the forward strand.
ATATTAATCTCGAACCTGCGCTGGAAAGCGCCAACAGCAAAAAAGTCCCGGTGGTTAACGTTAACGATGCAGTGATGCCTAATGCGCAGTATTACGTCGGCAATGTGCAGAAAGATAACGGCGTGCGTGTGGCGAAATGGTTTATTCAGCATCATCCGCAGGGCGGCAAAGTCGCGGTAATTGAAGGACAACCGGGGGTGTATGCAGCAGGTCAGCGCTCCCGTGGCTTTAAAGAAACGCTACAGGCCAACGGCAAATTCAATATCGTAGCCAGCGTGCCGGCTAACTGGAGTCGTGAGCAGGCATACAATAGCGCATCCACTATTTTGCAGCAGCATCCTGACCTGATTGGATTCTATGCCAACAATGACACCATGGCACTCGGCGTGGTGGAAGCGGTGCGCTCGCTGAATAAAACCGGTCAGACTGCGGTATTCGGCACTGATGGTATTTCAGATGCGTATGCATCGATTAAACGCGGCGAACTGACCGGCACGGTAGACAGTTTCCCGGTACTGACTGGTGAAGTGGCTATGGATGTGATGTTGCGTCTGATCAACGGACAGAAGCTTTCTCGCGTCATCTCTACTCCGCAGGCGTTGATTACCAAAGAAAACGTAGACGCTTTCTCAACCAAAGATAACGATAAGTTGCGCCAGTTGCTGGCCCAGCAATAAGTCAGGCGGAGAGTATATGGAACAGTATCGCTTAATGATGCGCGGCATTAGCAAAACCTACGGCAGTGCCGCTGCTTTACAAAATGTGGACTTTTCCGTGAAGCCCGGTGAGGTACATGCGTTGATTGGCGAAAATGGTGCAGGTAAATCGACACTGCTCAATATCTTGTCGGGGGTTCGCCCCGCTGACAGCGGAGAGATCAGCGTGAACGGTCAGTCGGTGCAGATGAAAAACCCGCTCAGCGCACGTCATGCGGGTATTGCGATGATTCATCAGGAGTTACAGCACGTTCCGGAACTCTCCGTTACCCAGAATATGTTTCTTGGTCGGCCACTGACCAAAGCAAACGGGTTATGGGTCGATAAGAAGGCGCAGGTAGCACGGGCAAAGCTGATCCTCAAACAGCTTGACCCGTCGATTGATCCCAACGAACCGATCAAAAATCTGAAGGTGTCGCAACAGCAGATTGTCGAAATTGCACGCGCCATGCTGGAGGATGCCAAAATCATCGCGATGGATGAGCCGACGTCCAGTCTGACCCCGCGAGAGTTTGACCGCCTGGCCGAACTCATTGCCGATTTGAAATCAATGGGCGTATCACTGATCTATGTGTCGCACAAAATGAATGAGATTTTCAGAGTATGTGACCGCGCCACGATCATGCGTGACGGAAAGCAGGTCGGCGTGGTGAACATCGCTGATGAAGATGAAGAAAGCATCGTCTCTAAAATGATCGGACGCAAAATCGAAAAGCTGGACCATAACTCGTATGTGACCGATCGTGAAGTTTTGCGGGTAGAAAACCTGGCGCGCGGCAACGAAGTCTTGCCGGCAACTTTCAGCGTGCGTGCCGGTGAAGTGCTCGGCATTGCCGGTCTGGTCGGCGCGGGACGTACCGAATTGCTGAAGCTGATCGCCGGTATCGATAAGCGCAGCAGCGGTAACGTGCTGGTAAATGGCAATGCGGTGCGTAATCACAATATCAGCGCGGCGATTCGGGCGGGCATTGGCCTGGTGCCAGAGGATCGTAAGAAAGAAGGCATTATCAAAGAGCGCGCCGTAAAAATGAATATGGCGCTGCCATCGATGCGCAATTTCACTCTGGGTGGCGTAATCAGTAAAGATAAACTCAATCGCGTGGCGCAAAAAGTCATGGGGGATTTAAAACTTCGTCCACTGGATATTGAAAAAACCATTGGTACGCTCAGCGGCGGTAATCAGCAGAAGGTGATTATCGGTCGCTGGGTAGCAGCTGATGCGCAGGTCTTTTTATTTGATGAGCCTACACGGGGAATTGATATTGGTGCTAAGTCTGAAATCTACAATCTGATTGAGAGATTAGCTCAGGCAGGCAAAGCCATTGTTGTTGTTTCGTCCGCGATGACCGAGATCATCCGTATTTCCGACCGCGTTCTGGTGATGAGAGAAGGAAAAATTACTAAAGAATTAACCGGTAATTCTATAACGGAAGATAACATTGCCCGTTTTGCGATTAATGATGTTGGATCCGCTTAACCTTTTCACCTGCATTTATCTAAAGGCCATAACTATGATGACACAAACTAACAACCGGTCAGTGACGTATATAAAGTCACAATTTAAATTTAATTTACGCGATGCCGGCACATTGATTGGACTACTGATTATTGTTGTCACCTTCTCATTTTTATCACCGGTATTTTTATCCGTACCGAATTTGCTGAACATTTTACAACAATCATCCATCAATGCCTTAATTGCGCTGGGTATGACGCTGGTTATTATTTCCGGTGGGATTGATTTATCAGTGGGTCCCACAGCCGCGCTGTCAGCGGTTCTGGGCGCGACACTGATGGTTTCAGGTATTCCTGTGCCGATAGCGCTTCTGGCAACTCTGGGCGTTGGCGCGGTTTGTGGCGTATTCAGCGGGTCGCTGATTGCTTATGCCGGTCTGCAACCTTTTATCGTAACCCTCGGTGGACTTTCCCTGTTTCGCGCCATTGCTTTGATCTACACCGGCGGTAATCCGATATTTGGCATTCCGATGGAATTTCGCAGCATCATCAACAGCACATTGTTCGGCATCCCGGCGCCGATCGTCATTGTCGCGGTGATTGTGCTGGTACTCTGGACGGTGATGAATAAAACCCCGCTCGGTGAGTATATTCTGGCGATTGGCGGTAATGAAGAAGCCGCGCGCGTAGCGGGCGTGCCGGTTAAACGCACCAAAGTAACGGTCTACGTCATTTCCGGCACCCTGGCGTCTTTGGCTTCGCTGATCCTGATTGGGCGGCTGGGGGCTGCAGAACCGACGATTGGTAATCTGTGGGAACTGGATGCTATCGCGGCAGCAGCAATTGGCGGTGCTTCGCTGATGGGCGGTAAAGGCAGCGTTTTCGGTACGATAATTGGTGTGATTATTCTTGGCGCATTACGTAATGGATTGACTCTGTTAAATATTCAGGCTTTTTATCAATTGCTCGCTACCGGCCTTATTATTATCATAGCAATGTTGATTGACAGAGCGACCCGAGGCAAGTAATGAAGCAAGATCCACGAGCCATTGGTGCTCAAATTCGCATGCGTTTACCCCAACTAACGCCCTTAGAACGCCGCGTTGTTGAGGCGATTACCGCCCGAACCGATATTACTGAGCAAACGTCGTTAAAGGAAATTGCCCAGGAAAATAATGTCTCTGAGGCGATGATTGTTAAAATTACTAAGAAACTTAGCTTTTCCGGTTTCAGAAACTTCAGAAGTAGTCTGATTTATTACAACGAATCTGAAGTGGCAAGTTTGCATGCGGAAATTGAGCCTGATGATTCGTCGGAGCAATTACTTTCGAAAGTGTTCAGAACGTCTATTCAGGCCATCGAAGAAACTATGTCGATACTGGACATTTCTGAATTCAACCGTGCAGCGGACATTATTTTTAAAGCGCGTCATATCGATTTATATGCCGTGGGTGGCTCAGCCACCGTTGCCCGTGATTTATCGCATAAGATGTTAAAGATTGGCATTAAATCGACGGCCTACGATGACGCGCACATTATGTTGATGTCAGCAGCGGTGTTATCTGATGATGATGTGGTCATCGCCATTAGTCACTCAGGCGCTACGCGCGCCGTGAATGACTCCGTCAAACTGGCGGGGCGCAATGGAGCCAAAGTCATTGTCATTACGAACTATGCCGAGTCGCCGATTGCGCGGAATGCGCATGTCGTGCTCAATTCAACTTCTCAGGGATCGCATCTGTTAGGGGAAAACGCCGCTTCACGCATTGCCCAGCTAAATATTCTGGATGCACTGTTTGTGGCCATCGCCAAAAAAGATCTGAAGCGAGCGGAAAAAAACCTGATGAAAACCCAGCGTGCGGTTCAGGACCTTCGGGATTCTAGCCATGAATAAAATAGCAGTAACCGGCAGTCTACATTACGACATTATGCTGGATGCCCATCATCGTCCTGAAAAAGGTGAAACCGTAATGGGAACAGCGTGCAAATATAAATTTGGTGGGAAAGGCGGTAATCAGGCCATCTCGGCCGCGTTAGCCGGTGCCAGCGTAGTGTTTGCCGGTGCCGTGGGTGCCGATGAGCAGGGAAAATTTCTGCTTAATAAACTGCAAAATGCAGGCGTTAATACCGATGCCATTGCTGTGATAGATAATATTCCTTCTGGTATGAGCGTGGCGATTACCGATGCCGAAGGAAATTACGGCGCCGTGGTGGTGTCGAACGCCAACCAGCATATTGCGCAGGAAACATTTATAGATGAGGCATTCTGGCGTGACGTTACCCTGCTGATTCTGCAAAACGAAGTTTCTGAAGTGGTAAATCTCTAGGCCGCTGCAGAAGCAAAAAAGCGTGGCGTTACGGTTTGTATTAATGCAGCGCCTGCTCACCCGTTAAGTCCTGAACTGGAAGCGCACATTGATGTGCTGGTGGTCAATGCCATTGAAGCGCGTGATATGAGTCATATTGCGGTGAACGATTTAACATCGGCAAAACGAGCCGCTGAAGCATTGGCGCAGCGCTTTCCACAAGTGGTGGTGACGGCCGGTGAATATGGCGTGGCATATTGTCAGACAGGGCAAGCCAGCCATAGTCTGCCAGCAAAAAAAGTTGAGTTAATTAGCACGCATGGCGCGGGAGACTGCTTTACCGGCGTGTTGTGTACCGCACTCAATAAGCATAACAACCTGGCAGATGCAGTGGCGCAAGCTAACGAGGCAGCAGCGAAACACGTTTCTCATAAGCTGAATTAGCTCACCGCGCCTCGCGTCATTAACGCTTCCGGTTATTTACCCAGGCCCGCTAAAAATGGCAGGCTTTATTCAGCATCCGGTAAGTTAGGTTGCCAGTGCAAAAGGCGTACAACATATATAAATAAGCCCTGTAATAAAGCTTATTAAATTATTATTTTTACTTAGCAGATGAGATTGCTCAAGCTGATGAGATTAACGGACTTCAGCGGGAGTTGATGGAACCCCCTGATAAGACTGATCTGATCCAGAATATACGGCCAGCCTACGTAAAATCAGCATGGCTACAGGTTCTCAGAGTAATAGCGGCTGTGTCTGATTGATTCCCTCGCGACTAAAGAAATCACCTGCCCGGCCATGCCCTCGCTGAAAAGTGCTAACAATAGATTTATCTGGTGCAAAAGAAGTAGCGCCTAAGAAGCTGACAAAACGGCTGAAAAATACGGCATGAATTTCCAGATGAAATAAGAATATTTTTGGAAAAAATGTCAATTTTAACCATGACGTCGAAGCGCTTGTCAGGAATGCGCACTATGAAGTTACAGATATGAAAGCAAACAGTTAAAACTAACTTTAAATGAGGCTGCTGAAACACCAGGAACAGGTGTGGATGCAATAGCAAGATGGAAAACAAAGTAAAACCCCGTGAATTTTACTGATAACGTTTTAACAGCTATCACCTTCCTCATCTCTTCCAGGAATTTCCTTTACATCACGCGATGCCAAAATTCTTAATTTAATATCCACAAAATCTATATGTAATCTAAAATTTATGGGGCAAAATCCTCTTTAACCGAATAATCAGGAGTATATTATGAAAGGTATCGCTACGTTATTTTTAGGGTTGTGCGTTTTAGCAGGTAGCACTAATACGGTCTTAGCTAACACAACTGCTGAAGTGGATCAGCAGATAGAGTCTCTCTTAGGAGATCACCAGGCTTACCATGATTTCCTTAACGCTCTTCAGCATGCAGTTGCAAGTAACGATAAAGCCGCTGTAGCCAGCCTGGTGGAATATCCTATTACTATCAATAAAAAGAAAATAACCACCAGCTCCGCCTTCATTAAAAACTACGATAACATCCTGAATAGTAATGTAAAAAAAGCCATTGCTAATCAGAAGTACGAAGATCTTTTTGTAAGAGATCAAGGCATTATGATTGGAGATGGGCAGGTATGGGCCTCTGGTATTTGTCAGGATTCAGATCAGGCATGTCAGAATGCCCCTGTCAAAATTACCGCTATTAATCATTAACTTACCTTGTGGCCAGCTAAATCGAGAGTACAAAATTGATTATGGATTTTATAATCAATGGGCTGAGCTTACGTGTTTTATTAGTGGTGCATACTTTCGTTGAGATCATAAGGGATAATTCCTGGTTCATCAGTGAAACCGCGCAATGCACCCGCTTCTCTTCCCGGTGAGAGCAGAACGAGGTAATCAGCGTAAGCGTGCTAACGAGCTCACGCTGATTACCCCAGCGATCACAGGGTGGCGCAGCGCGCCAGTTCAGAAACGGGCGCGCCAGTAATGTTAATCAGAACGTCACGTTGGCTTTCACCCACCAGGTTCTGCCCGGCTCGTTGACCGGCGTATTGGCGGAGTAGCCAAAGGCACTATTACCGGCAAGGTTGAGATGTTCGCTGTAGGCGGTGTCGAACAGGTTATCTATTCCGGCGCTGAGCTTTACATTCTGGGTGGCTTTGTAAGTGACATTGGCCGAGAAAATGGCGAAGCCGGAACTGCGCTCGAAATCTTTTCCAACCACGTTACCTTCGTTTTCAGCGATGCGATGCTGACTGCTGACCAGTCGCATTAACCCACCGCTGCTCCAGTTGCCAGACTCCCAGTTCAGACCGAGACGCGCTTCCAGCGGTGGAATTTGCGGCAACGGCTTATTGTCTGCGGTGTTTTCTGCCCACGAATACGCAAGGCTGGCATCGGTTTTCCAGTGGTCGGTCAGTTGGTAGCTGAAACCGGTCTCGCCGCCCATAGTCATGGCATTAACATTATCGGCCTGGCTGATATAGACATTTGCGGAATCATAACGAAACAGGATGTAGTCGTTCACGCGTCCGAGCCAGGCAGACACCCACCCGGTAAAGCGTTCACCGCTGTACTGAGCGCCAATATCCAGCTGAGTGGTCTTTTCGGTTTTGACATTGTCAAAGGCGCTCGCACTACCGCCCGGCCCGTAAGTTGGCGAGAAAAGCTCCCAGTAGTCGGGGAAGCGTTCGGTATAGCCCACTCCCGCATACATCATGAGTGGGATGTCGAGCAGAGTGTGTTCAATGCGGACAAATCCTGCCGGAAGCGTATCGCTGCGGCTGTCCTCTCCGTTGCTGGCCTCGTTATCAACGATGGCGCGATCCAGTCGTGCACCGCCAATGACTTTATTTTGTGTCGTGGCGTACCAGGTCAGTTCGCTAAACACCCCGTAATCGTGGAAGCGTGCATCTTTTACCCAGCCGCGGTTCTTTTTGCTGCGATGGGTATTCAGTTGCATGTCTGCCCCGCTCTGTAGCTGAACGTCCTGCCACAGCCAGGTGCCCATCATACGCCCTCCCACTGTGCGGCGGTCTAGCTGCATGGCCATTGGCCCGCTCATATGCATTGACGAAGCGTCAGGCATATCCATCGATGCCATGCCCAGTGAGGAACCCATATCCATCGGACCCATACCGCCCATTGACGGACCGGAAGGAGAACGAAGCGAATAGTTATCCATAATGTGGTTGGCATAGTTGTAATATGTACTGGCTTCGAACTTATCGAACACATCCCCAATACTGGATTTTTCGAAGCGCATACCCAGGCTTTCACGTTTAAACTGAGAACCGTCCATGCCGCGTCCGGCATAACGTGCTTCGCCGTCGCCCTTACCTGCCGTTAATTCGAGTAGCGTGTCTTTGTCCGGCGTCCAGCCAACGGCAACATCTGCATTCCATTTATCCCATCGGGATGGGACACGATCGCCATTACCGTCCTGGTAATCGCTGGAATGGGATTTATTGCCGGTCAGACGAATATAGCCCTTTTCACTGCCCAGGCTGACATCGGCGTTTTCGTCATAACGGCGACTGGACGCGGCCAGCAGGCTGACGCTGCCTTTTATTCCCGGCTTATCGAACTGTGGCGGTAGCCGGTCAAAACGTAACGTACCGGCTGAATTACCCGGCCCCCACAGCGCCGTTTCGGGTCCTTTCACCAGCGTCAGCACATCAAAGTTCTCTGGCGAAATATATGAACTGGGCGCGTCCATCCTCGCCGGACATGCGCCGGGCATGTCACTGTTATTGGTCAGAATACGCAGTCGTGAGCCAAACATGCCGCGAAATACCGGGTCGCCATTGGTGCCGCCATTGCGGATCTGCGAGAAGCCGGGAATGGTTTTGAGGTAATCAGAACCATCGCTGGCCGGAACCGGCTGACGTGGAGTTTTAAGATTTGTCACGACGGTCAGCGGAGAGGCTTCCGGTGCCGTCACTGTCATCACCGGATCATCCTGTGAAACGTTTTCTTCAACGACGTCATATCTGGAAGGGTGATTATCGGCAAGGGTGATTCCAGGCATAATGCAACCCACGAAAACAGCTAAGCTTATTACGCTCAGAGGAAGAGGTTTCTTATACATAATTTATCCTGATTTTGACATACAAAAATTCGGTCCACTGCAATAGGGCAGGAGACAATCAAAACGTTAGGCCGATAATTAATACGCTTTATCCGCAGTGCATTATTAGCGGGAATGTATTCAGCGATGACGGAATGAATAAACTAATCCCGTTAAATAAAGAACCACATCATTTAAAGACGATATTAATTCTGCGTAATACGCATATTTTCAAAAAAGCGTCGGCCTCATACCTGACGAAATGTTGGGTAGAGAATCAAAAATCAGTCGAAAGGAGGTGCGCGGGGCTGGGCAAGTCCGGGGAAGTAAACCGTAAAACGCGGCAGGATAATACGTGGCGGCGGTGCACAGGATACCCGCAGAGTCAGCCAGACTATGGCGGCGAAGATCCAGAGCATTAATGGCAGATGAATCAGCATAACGCAGTAGCCACAGGCGGCATCGTTCATCATCCCGCCCATCCCGCTCACAGAGGCATGCATTAATGGCATCTGCTGCGTTACATCGGTATCGCTGGCATCTGTCATGGCATTGATGTGATGCCTGTCAGTCGAAGCGGGCATCACAACATGTTCATCATGATTTTCCATCCGCCTGTGCTCCAGCGTTTTCGATACATCCGGCGCAATAAACAGCAGCATGATCGCAATAATCGCGATCGCCGCAGGCAGTTTATTTCGGGAGAATCGAATGAGAGAAAACAAATCTGCGCATCCTGACGAATTAATCAGAGGCAACAGTGTAAAGGAATGAATAGCCTGCTGTTAACAAAAATATCGGGTTTTAAGGGTTTTTAATTACAGATAAAATCGGCAACAAAAAAACAATAAATAAACATCAATTTTTGATATTAAATTAAAACCCGGGCATTTAGTAAAGATGGATTAGATGAAGGGTAAACCTACCAGGTTCATTACAATTTTAGTCAGCAAAAATGCCCGTTAAATGGGCGGGATAATTTACAGGTTCGACTATTTCACGTCACACCGTAACGTCCTTCTGTCTTATGCCAGGCTGCCAATAAGGTATAGCAGAAAAACGTGATGACGAGGTCAGACGCCCAACGCTGGCTTATCGTGTTTCTCGGAGTATAAGATGAAGCCACAATACGCCTTGATTAATGATTAATCAGTGCATGGAATTTTTATAAGGATGGTATAAAACAGGCCCGCCAAAATAGTAGACGGCCTGTTCTAAATGAATGCCTAATTGCTCTCGATTTTTGGAAGGAACCAGGTGAGTAATCCCGCCAAAGGAAGAAACGAGCATAGCCAGTAAACGTTTTCGATCCCTGTTTTGTCCGCGAGCGCTCCCAGTACGGCCGCAGCAATGCCAGCCAGACCAAAATTAAGTCCATAAAACAGACCGCCAACCAGACCAATCCGGTTGGGTGCAAGCTCCATCGCATAAATAAGGATGGATGCGAATGCACTCGCCATTATCAGATTTATGGATACCGTGAGGATCACCGTCCAGAAAAAATCCGCATAAGGCAACATCAGCGTTAGCGGTAACGGGCCTAATATCGAAATCCAGATTATCTTATAGCGCCCAATGTGATCCCCTACGATACCACCGAGTAAAGCGCCTGCCGCTGAAGAAAAAAGGAACAGAAACAGCATAAACTGAGAGGTTTTGACAGAAACCCCAAAATGGTCAATTAAATAAAAGGTGTAAAACGATCGGAAACTTTCCACGTAAGCATTTTTTGAAAACATCAGCAGCGTAAGCACAATCAGACCTGTCGTTACCATTGCCTGCGGATACGTTTTTGCTTTATGCCCTTTTTCGCCCTTTTCTTTAATCGACTGAATAAAACTATTTTTGATAGCGTCATGCCGTCCGGCCGTCCAGACCATCAGAACGACAGCAAGCAAAGCGAATATGGCAAACCACGCCAGGCTTTGCTGTCCACGTTGCACGATTACCAGTGCCGCAAACAGAGGACCCATTGCCCCGCCCGCCTGACCGCCTACCTGAAATATGCCCTGTGCAAGCCCCTGTCGCCCGCCCGATGCATAGCGTGCCATTCTTGTGGCTTCGGGATGAAAAATTGAAGAACCGATTCCAATGCTGGCAGCCGAAAGCAGGATCAGATTGTATGAGGGCGCATAGGCAAGCCCCACTAATCCAGAAAGCGTAAACATCATTCCGATAACAGTTGAGTAGGGAAAAGGATGTCGATCGGTGACCGCTCCTACAACCGGCTGAAGCAGGGAGCCTGCAATCTGGAAAGTGAGTGTAATGATGCCAATCTGGATAAAATCGAGCTGATATTTTTCTCTCAGAATCGGGTAAACGGCAGGGATTAACGACTGGATAAGATCGTTAAGTAAATGCGTGACGCCCAGTATGAGAAGAACATTCAAATAGGTCTTAGGTCGTGTGGCGATCGATGTATTGTTCATGTATATACCAGTATGAAAGGTTAACCCATTCTTCCCTGTTACATTACGTACATGGCAGGAAGTTTCACTTATCACCATACCTTCTCAGGGAGGCTGTTGGGAATCACAGGCGCAGCCCACCGCAATCGGCGGCACACGTTATCGTCTCGATACAACGGCACTCACTATCAAAGGCAAACGGCTCAATAAAGCCGGAAATCCGCACACAGAAAGCAGCTTCCAGTACAAAGCACCCCGCTTTCAAGGAGGGTTTTGTTTACCCTTATAAATAGTATTCGTCAGCTTATGCGAAATTAATTAATCACGAGATAAAATGTATAGCGCAGCTTAATTAGCTGCCTGGCAAAATTAGCACAATAAAATCCAGTAACCCACCATATCTAATGACATTACGGATATATTATCTCCTGCGTTTTCTCTGAATAGAGGCGCCGATCGTGTTTGCGCCTGGCAGTGCATTTTACTTTATGCACATTTTCTGACCTGCACGATTTCATAAAATTAGCATTATTCGATAAAAGCTTTCCATAATATCGCTTTGAAACAATGATAAATTGTGCCGCCTCAGGGGCCCGCGCCGCTGATAACAGGGTATCGACTAAGTAACTTAAAATAACAGGTTAGAAAAAGTGAATAAAGTTTTGCCATTAACCGTACTTGCTGCGCTCTCAGCAAATGCTGCTTATGCCAGTTCTGGGCCTGAAAGCAACGGGTTTATTGTAGACAGCCATCTTGATGTTTTATTACGTAATGCATTTATCGATCGCGACTATAAGCCTCATGGAATTAAAGAGCGTGCAGAATGGGGCCAGGGCGTTATTGCGTCCTATTCATCCGGTTTTACCCAAGGTCCGGTGGGTTTCGGCGTTGATGCACTGGCGCAATATGCTGTTCGTCTTGATGGCGGACGAGGACGCAGTGGCAGTGGCGGTATCGACTTTTTTGCGCAGGATAACGATGGCCGGGCTAAATCCAATCTCGCTAAGTTTGGTGCCACCGCCAAAATGCGCTTCTCGAATACGGTGCTGAGCTATGGCACACAGCGTCCTGCTCTGCCGATTCTGAATGCCGATGATTCTCGTCTGCTGACTGAAACCTTCACCGGTTTTATGCTTGATTCACAAGAAATTGATGGTCTGGATGTTAGCGCGGGATATTTTACCGCTGAGCAACAGAAAAGTGACGACAGCCATGATACGGGCTTGAACAGCCTGACTTTCGCAGGCGCACATTATCAGTTTAACGATCAATTCAGCGGCGCATTCTACGCTTCTGATGTTCAGGATGTTTTGAACAAACAATACCTTGGTCTGAATTATCGACAGCCTTTTGCCGCAGACCAGGCGCTAATTCTGGATTTCAATGGCTATAACTCACGCCTCGACCAGTCATTTGCCGATAGCCAGAACACCGGCCGCAGTAACACTATCTGGAGCCTTGCGGCCAGCTATGTATGGGATATTCACACCTTTAAGGTTGCTTATCAGCAAAGTAGCGGTAGCACCGGCTACCATTATGGTGGCTATCGCAATCAAGGTGGCATCGGCGATGGCGGCAACTCAATTTGGCTGGCTAACTCTTACTGGTCAGATTTTAACGGTGAAGATGAGCGTTCATGGCAGCTAGCCTATTCTGTCGATCTCGCCGGCTTAGGTGTACCTGGCTTGAGCTATGACGTGGCTTATGTGCGCGGCGATAACATCAAAACTGCAGCTTCAGGCAATGGACATGAGCATGAATTCTTTAATCAGATTCAGTACAAAGTTCAGAATGGACCGGCTAAAGATCTCAAGTTGAAAGTGCGTTATTCAGTACTGCGCGTTTCATCAGATGCGGCTGATTACAATATCGGCGGCAATGAAATTCGCGTGTTTGTTGAATATCCTTTCTCTCTGCTGTAAGCCAGCCACCATCAGTTAACTCTTTTTTCCTGATTAAAAGTGGCGATGAATTTCGCCACTTTTCTCAGCGCCGCGCGTTAGGCTTTTTGCCGCAAAAAGCATGTTTTTATTCAGAAATTCCTGCGCCTGTCAGCTTCGCTTTGACCCACTCTTTTGGCATGGAAAACGCATCCTGAAACTCGCGAAATCCCGCTATGCTACAGACGGGCCGGCCACGGACTAAACACGTAACTCTTCATAGGAAACCATGACGTGTTCCCGGAAAGCCGCTCGCGCAGCAAGGCGATCGTAATAAGAACGTAATTTAGCTAAGGGCTGCCGAACGACGTCGATACTGTAATAGCGGTACAACACATGTCCAAGCTGGATGTCGGCCAGGGAAAAATCATCCCCTGCCAGATAGCTGTGTTTCTCCAGTTGCCTCTCTGCAATCAAAAGATTCTGCTCCAGCGTAGCCATTGCGCCTCGTATTGCATTCTCGTCTCGCTTTTCCTGAGCGGTTCGGACAACACGCCAGAACACCGGCGCAGTAAATGCCATTGCGACATTAATTTTTGACCATTCAGCCCAGCGATCAACGTTCGTTCTTTTTAGCAAATCAGCAGGCCAGAAGCTTTCTGTTCCGTATCGATTAGCCAGATAGCGCAGAATCGCACCCGTTTCCCACAAAGGCGGATCAGCACGGTCCTGTAGATCACAAACGTGCGATAACGCGCGATACCCTATTTTACTGCTATCGGCTAAGACAGGAAAAGAGTAATGAGCAGCCCGAGTGAATATGAAAAAGACATCCTCCAGCAGCCTGATGCGTTAAGCGACCCGCTGCATTACGCTCTGCCCGCCGGGCTGTATGAACTGGATGTGCACAGTTATGACCGCATTGTTTTGGCTGGTATGGGCTCGTCTGATTATGCACTTATCCCGGTTGAACACGAGCTGATCGCGCGTGGCTTGCCGGTGTGGCGCGTCGATGCGGGGCGTTTGCTGGATATGCCGCAGTTGATCACTCAGAACACATTGCTTTGGATGACATCACAGTCCGGCATGAGTGGCGAAGTGGTTAAGGTAGTGGAAGTAACGGGAGAATCGAGCCTGCTTCATCTGGACTGGAATGGCTTTCCTGTTCATGTGCAGTTAACAGGAAGAATCATGGCGAAGCCAAGGGAGACCGTGGCGTTAAATATCGACCCTCGCCATGTTCATCTGTTTGATAAGGAAAGCGGCGTTCGTCTGTAGCAACAACCGTTCGCCGGAGGATGTTTCGGTCTTCTGGCGAAGCCAGATTCACATTGCGTTTAACCAGTGACAATTGAACCTGCCTGTGATTTTTTTGCTGATGCCAGCTTGCATCGGTGTTGGAATAACAGGGTTTCATTTATCATCACACTTAATTCAAAATGCTCGCTTGTGAAGCTTCCCTGGGATTGATTAAACAGAATAAAAGATATGTCGGATCTTTTAATGGTGGCGGAAAACGGCCACGTCAGTCTGGCTTTGGCGTTGAATATAAGCTTCACCAAACCGAGAAATAAGCATAGATTTATAATTACGTGAAAAATTTTCGTGTATTATTTGCCTCCTTTTCTGCTCTCCTCGTATTTTTAAATGAAACGACATTTTTTCCTCTTTTCACCCCTGGCCTGCTCGCTGCTGTTTTGTTCATGGGGAGCGCTGGCGCAGACCGCCGACCTTCTGCAACAGGATACGTTAACAGGCGACTGGGGAGGCGCACGCACGGATCTGAATAATGCTGGTGTGAATATGACCGGCGAGTACACCTCTGAAACCGCAGGTGTGTTACATGGCGGCGAGCGTTATGGCACCCGTTATGCTCAGCAGATACGGATCGGCGCAACATTTGATCTGAATAAAATGTTTTCCGCTGAACATGCCGGTACTTTCCAGATCACGCTGAATGATCGCCGTGGTCGCAGTGTTTCGGAAGATTTGGTCGGCAACCGCCTGCCTGCGCAGGAAGTTTATGGTGGTCTTTACACTCGCCTGAGTGAGTTCAGTTATGCCATCACCCTGTTCACGCCAAACCTGAAAATAAAGCTGGGTTTAATGGCGATGGGGAACGATTTTGGTGGGATGTCGATCCTGACTAATTTTATGAACGCTGGCTTCTGCGCTCATCCCTTGTCTATGTCTGGCGGCAGCGGCTGGGGTAACTATCCTAACGCCCACCTGGGCGGTGAACTGCGTTATGACATTAACGATCAGTGGGCGGTGCAGGCGGCAATTTTTAACGTTAATCCGCGCGTAAACGGCGCGCCATCAAAAGCATTTAAGCCTTTCTCCAGCGGAACGACAGGTGCTATCGCGCCTGTTGAAGTCATTTATACGCATCATGGCGAACTGCCTGGTCAGTATAAAGTCGGTTATTACTATGATTCTTCCGATGTGGCACGCATTGATGACAGCAGCCATAAAGCGTCGGGACGTTATGGTGCCTATGTGCTGGCCGATCAGACCCTGTGGCAATCCGACCGTTTATCAGCCAGAAACCTGCATGTTTTTGGACAGTGGACCACGACTGATAAAGAGACTTCACCCTTCCGCCACTGGTATAGCGCAGGATTCGTGCTCAATGGACCTTTTGAATCTCGTCCTCACGACGCCATCGCCATCGGTTATGGACGCGCTGAATATAACAAAGACAGCCGACAGGCAGATATTGGCGCCTGGCGACAGAGCGGCGATTTCACCGCAGCGGCTAATGCAGATTCACTGGATCGTGCCGAACAACTAGTGGAGCTGACGTACACGCTACAGGCGACGCCGTGGCTCTCTCTTCGCCCCAGCGTTCAGTACATTAAAGAGCCCGGCGCTTTCTCCAGCAAAGCGATTAAAGATGCATGGGTCGCGGGCATACAGGTGAAAGTGAAGCTGTAACGCGCTGACAAAAAACTGTGACGCCGCGATTTAACTTTCTGCCTTAACGCGATTATTTATGCTGTATCCGTGCGCAAAATCTGGTTGCGTTAGCCAGCCAGGTTTTGCGCATCGCTCACAGAAGCATCGGCGGCACGCAGCGTATTGAACTCCTGTAACAGCGCCTTCAGCTGCTGCATTTTCTGTTGTCCAAACTGTTGTTCAATCTGTTGATAACCTGCGTCGATTTCATCGCAGGCTTTTTGATACAGCACCACGCCCTGCGGCGTCAGAGAGGCAAAAAGTTTGCGCTGATCGTTCAGCGGTTTCAGGCGAAACACTAATCCGTCCCGTTCGAGACGCGACAGAATACCGGTCAGGCTGGGACGTAAAATACACGCCTGCTGTGCCAGCTCATGAAAATCCAGCGAGCGATGCTCGGCCAGTATGCGGATGATACGCCATTGCTGCTCGGTCAGATTGTGGCGGTTGAGTATAGGCCGGAAATATCCCATCGCCGTTTCACGTGCCTGAAGTAATGCAATTGTCAGGGAATCATACATATCCGTACCGCTTGAAGGTTCATAGGTCAAATAAGAACCGCAGTATAACCCGTCGTGCTCCTTTGTCGATACTTTAGGAATAATAACGAGAAAGTGAGCCAACCAAATAATAAATTAATGAAATTTCATCTATACCAGGTAACGTGAGATTTTTCCGTGAAATCGCTCAACCAAAAAACAACCCTTTGTTTTCTATCTAATTAAGTTAGATCCCCCGCTCTGAGTAAAGCGTTGATTTATTGCTGAAGCTTATTAAAAGCGGGAATTATCACAGAAAAATGAAATTTATTAATATGTTAATGTAGGCTGCGTGCCCGCATTTTACCTGATCGCCTGTTCGCAAAAAAACTGTTCGGTTCCAACAAGATCTGAAGCAGCTCAGAGCAACGTTGAACGGGGATTTTGAGCGAAGAGCGGACAGAGTACTGGAATGTGCCGGCACGACAACAGGTCATGCCGGCGTGACTCAGCGAGGCCAGTCGGGCCTGTCCTCGCTGAGAGCTTCGGCCTAATTTGATAAGAAAGCTTCGAGTTTGTTTCTGCCGGCATGCGATGAAAAAAACTTTTCAGCTTCAACTGAGCCTACGACACTGATATGTCCGCCATCTAACGAATACGGCACATCCCGGTTTGCGTACTGAGATTTATCAAACAAATCATCACGGGTCAGATAAAGTATATTGGAATAGGTCTGGCTCAGTTTATCCAGAATACCATCTGCATTCTTCATACCCGCCAAAGACGATGCATCCATGTAAGGCGATATATCAAAGCGTTCTTTCTTCCAGACACTCCGTTTATAAAGCTCACCGATATCAGCATTAAATTGATAGGGTTCTGCCATGATGATTATTTTCTTACCTTTGGCAAGATTGATAATATGCTCAAGCCCTTTAACCGTGTCAGGACTTGAGAAGTTTTTCGACCATGAACCGCCCAGAATAATATAATCGTAGTTTTGGATATTTTCGGTTACGTAGTGTCTGTTATACAAACATTGCTCATATGCCCGGGAGGTCTTCGGCCCAAAAAAATCTTCGCCGTCGGACGGGTTACACCAGTTTGTTGTGACAGCCTGAATATCGAGACCGGTTTTTCTGCCCAGCGCATCCCATAAAGGAAGATACTGGCCGGCATATGAATCACCAAACAGTAATGCTTTTTTGCCGCCTTCTTCAGTGGCGCCAATGTGGCATTCCACACCCTCTTTACCAACCGTCAGTGATGGCGTACTGGCGATAGTATAAAAGCACCAGCCGTTTTTTGGGTTAGGTAAAGCCAGATGCTCTATGGCAGCCATATAAGATACACCGCCTCGCCAGGGGAATCCGGATGACTTACGGGTAAAGTCAGATACGGAGATCATTACTGCCAGTGACAGGCAAATAACGGTCATGGAAGTCAGACGCTTTTTACTCTTAAACCAGCTAAACAATCTTTTCTCAAGGACAAAATAGCTTAGAAGTCCAATCGCAAACGACAGCATAACTGCGCAGACGGTATAGAATGTGCCAGGTTTGGTGCCCGCATAGTATAGAAAATATCTTACCGGCCAGTGCCACAGATAGATCGAATAGGAAGACAGGCCAATAAGGCTTAGCCATTTCCCTGAAAAGAGAAAAGAGGCCTGACGTTCGGCATAGATGATCAGCGCTGTGCCAGCAACAGTAAGAGCCGCGCAGTAACCCGGCCATGCGATACGGTCATCAAACAGGATCAGGGACATCAATAAGGCGAGTACGCCAGCATAAAAGGGCGCGGCGCTTGCAGCCGCTTTGTTTGCCCTGGCCTTAAACAGGAATACCAGTCCGCCTGCCAGCATTTCCCATGCACGGGTAACAAGCATATAAAACGCATAAAATTGATTACGCTCTGTCATTACGATGCAGGCAGCAAGTGAAAGGATGAATAAAGCCGCAACCAACAGGGTGATTTTTTTAAGGCTCTGTGTGAATTTAAAACCAATCCAAAGAATGAATGGATAGATTAAGTAGAACTGCCATTCAACGGATAAGGACCAGGTGTGCAATAACAAATTTTCCTGGCCCACAGATGAAAAGTAGTTATTAGCATCTTTAAGCAGTGAAAAATTCGATGTAAACGAAAGGGCTTTAATCGAATACTTTGCATATTCTCTAAGTTCTACTGGCGTAAGGATAAAGAGATTTATAAAAAAAACCGCCAGAACAAGAAGAATGACGGGTGGAATTATGCGTATGAAGCGGGAGGCGAAAAATGCCCCGAAATAGAAATTATGTTGAATTAACCCGGACGCAATAATTTTTGTCATCAAAAATCCGGAAATGACAAAAAAGACATCCACACCTATGAAACCAGCCTTGAACAAGGGGATGTTAAAATGATATAAGACTACAAACACAATGGCATAAGCTCTTAAGCCATTAATATCCTTCCTGAAATTATCAACTCTCATTTGGTGTAAATTTCCTCAACATTTTAGCGTTTCCCTCATAAATAGCTAAATTGCTTTAATGTATATGTGTTATGGTTTCGTAAGGGAAGCATAATTTTTTATTAAGCGCGGCATCTTATCAGAATGATATATAATTTGAAATAAAATAGTTTTAGCTTAATGGCGTCTCAATAAGTACATTATAAAATATATAAAGCTCTGGTTTAACATGCCGATAAAGTCGTTATTTTCTGATTATGGATTTTGTTGCACAGGAATGAATATGACTATTAAAATGACTTGAGCCAAACCTTTATAGGTGAGGTTTTAAGAATAATAATATAGTTATCGTTAATGAAAACAACCTTGAGATTATATCTTGTGCGGAGGCGGGCTTCCGTTCATCTTTGATTGAGTTATTTAATTGTATCGCCCACTCTGGACACCCACCGCGAAAAGTCGCATATCCCTCAGTTCATCGCCTTGATGATGTAAATCACCACGCCTGTTATTTCAAACAGTCCAGCCGGGTTGATCCAGATCGGCGAGTAGATAAAGTTGACCAATCGCTTTCGTGAAGATAAAAGCATGCTCTCCTTGCTCGCTATAGTCGACGTTTTCCTCCAGCCGTCAGGCTGTTTTGTTTGTTAAAGCAATCAATATTAAAAGCACTGCGGCATGCGATCGTTTCCTCGCAACATGAATGCCGGAAATGTGCCGGCACGCATGTTTTTCATGACTGGCTCTGTTTATTCAAAAGGTTGATGAGCACCAGCTCATCATGGTTACAGCGTGCAATACCTTCGCCGTACAGCACATAGAAGAATTCGTGTGCGGCGGCGTGCTCATTCGGAGCCGTCGCGCCGCCAACCTTGAAGATCTCCACCACGAAGATGTTCTCGATATCATCAAGCGGCTTGTCGAACAGAATGGCGAAGTAGTTAGTGACCTGCTCCCCGTTGATTAATACACCGCGATGTTAGTAATGTCTTCATAAGTCACATGAGGACATCCCCATGAAGAAGCGATTTTCCGACGAACAGATCATCACTATCCTTCGCGAGGCCGAAGCCGGGGTTGCGGCCCGGAAACTCTGCCGCAGGCATGCTATTTCAGACGCTACCTCCTACACCTGGCGCAAGAAGTTTGGCGGCATGGAAGTCCCCGAAGTGAAGCGGCTCAAGTCACTTGAAGAGGAGAACACCCGCCTCAGGAAGCTGCTCGCTGAAGCCATGCTGGACAAGGAGGCGCTTCAGGTGGTGGGCCGAAAGTTCTGACGACAGACCAGAAGCGGGAAGCCGTGGACGTCATGTGTGAGGCCGCAGGTTTGTCGCAACGTCGTGCCTGCAGGCTGGCTGGTTTGTCCCTTTCAACCTGCCGTTAACCGTCTGGTTACGCCGAATGCACTGGTTATCGATCAACACGGCTGGATGTATGTACCCGCTCCACAGTTAGAATATCTCAGTGCCCACAATCGGGGCGACGATAAAGCTCAAGCGCTCTGGTCAGTTTATCGTTTCCGGCTGCCCGCCACGAAGACGTGATGGGCCTGCGCGACTGACCTCCCTTCCCGACAGTTCTCTTACGTCAACTCTGATGCATAAAAAATACCATGCAGTCGGCAATCCAGTCTGGCTGTATTCCCTTCATGGCAGAGGGCAGCATCTCATCAAACTCTCGCTGACAAAGCTTTAACGCGCCCGTTACCAGGGAAAACGCGTGCATGGAAGTTTTTAAAGCGATTCTGATGATAGAAAGGCGCGACGGCTTTGGATAAATCGAAGTTATCCACAGAAAATGGGGATAGCCTGTGTATGGATGCGTATGAAAACACTATCAGCGGGACAAAAAACCGGTTTTACGCAGCGTTAACCGATAAATAAGCTTAAATCTGTGTACCGCTCTCCATCCCTTATCCTATCGTTATCTGAATCCCTTAAAAAACATCTCTATCGCCAACTTAAAAAGATGGCAGACGAGATAACAGTGCAGATTGGTAATGTTTTTGAACAGTAATAACCTGCCTGAGTGCTTATAAAGAGCCGACGAAAAAAGTTGCGTTGTAACAAGAAGCTTATAATTAAATTTCTTTTAATACGCAGGTAGCAATGCTCATTAGCTAATGCGTTGTTATAAATAGAAAAGAGAAAAATAATGAAAGGGAAAAGCGCGCTTTTTGTGCTTTATTAATCATCTTGTAACAAAAAAATGCCATCCTCTGCGGTCAAAAAACAAGCAACCCGTTGATTATCAAACAAAACTTACAAATTAAGCCACACAAAATTAAATATTGAGTCCCACCTTAAAAAGCCCTATATTGGCCGCGTTTTTTTAATGATCGGTTTACTTTTTATTCAATTAACCAACTGAGACATAACGTAATGGCTTGGTTGTAGGAGAGATATGATGACGGATAAAGTCCGTATTGACAGTTTAGATGCGCATTCATTAAACCGTAATAACGAAACTTATTTAGCCAGACAGGCTGAGTTTGAATCAAACGTCAGAAGTTATCCTCGCAAATTGCCATTAGCTATCGCCAAAGCACAAGGCGTGTGGATTACTGACGTTGAGAATAAGCAATACCTTGATTGTCTGGCAGGCGCAGGAACATTAGCGCTGGGCCATAATCATCCTGACGTGTTGCAAAGCATCCAAAATGTCATTACCAGCGGCTTGCCGTTACATACACTTGATTTAACAACACCGTTAAAAGATGAGTTTTCTGCTTATCTGCTTTCGTTATTGCCAGGCCAGGGCAAAGAGTATTGCCTGCAATTTACTGGCCCTTCGGGCGCTGATGCAGTTGAAGCGGCACTGAAGCTGGCGAAAAAGCATACCGGCCGCACGGGCGTTATCAGCTTTTCCGGCGGCTATCATGGCATGACCCACGGCGCATTGTCGGTAACGGGTAATCTGTCACCAAAAGAAGCGGTCAATGGCATGATGCCGGAAGTGCAGTTTATGCCTTATCCGCATCTGTACCGCTGTCCATTGGGTATTGGCGGCGATGCCGGTGTAAAAGCCCTGACCTATTACTTCGAAAATCTGATCAACGACGTTGAAAGCGGCGTGCGTAAACCTGCTGCTGTGATTCTGGAAGCGGTTCAGGGCGAAGGCGGTGTGAACCCGGCCCCCGCTGAATGGCTGCAGCGCATTCGCAAAGTCACACAGGAACATGGCATCCTGTTGATTATCGATGAAGTCCAGGCGGGCTTTGCGCGCACCGGTAAATTCTTCGCCTTTGAACACGCGGGTATTGAGCCAGACATTATTGTGATGTCAAAAGCGGTCGGCGGTGGCTTGCCGTTAGCGGTATTGGGTATCAAAAAGCAGTTTGATGCCTGGGAGCCGGGCCATCATACCGGTACATTCCGTGGCAACCAGTTGGCAATGGCTACCGGCCTGACGACGCTGCGTTATCTGAAAGATAACAATATTGCTGGAAAAGTTGCCGATCAAGGCGAGTGGCTGAAAGCCAAACTGGCTGGGTTGCAAAAACGTTATCCGGTGCTCGGCAACGTGCGTGGTCTGGGCTTGATGATCGGCATTGAGATCGTCAAAGCAAACGAAGCGCAGGACCCTATGGGTTGCTTCCCGGCTGACGGCGAACTGTCTGCATTAATACAGAAAAAATGTTTCGAGAATGGCCTGATCCTTGAACGTGGCGGACGCCACGGAAGCGTTTTGCGCTTGCTGCCTTCGCTTCTAATCACCAATGCAGAGCTGGATATGTTTATCGATAAATTTGAAAACGCCCTACTGTCTGCTGGCGTTAAACCGGTATGAGTGGAGTAGATGCGATGTCCCGGTTAAATCCTATTCTGGCTGCCTCAGCACAGAGTACCGAAGCGTACCAGCAAGCCATTGAGCAAAGCAGCCAGGCCGTGGTGAAGTGGTTGCAACAGCCTGAGATGTATCAGGGGAAAACGGTTGCTGAACTGCGTGAACGCATTACGCTGGATTTCAATCCGCAAGGGCTGGGCAACCAGGCCGCTATTGAGCGTGCGATTGAATACTTCCTGAAAGACAGTCTGTCGGTGCATCACCCACAATGCGTGGCACATTTACATTGCCCAAGCCTGGTAGTGAGCCAGGCCGCAGAGGTGATGATTAATGCCACCAACCAGAGCATGGATTCCTGGGATCAAAGTCCATCAGCCACCATCATTGAGATGAAGCTCATTGAATGGCTACGCACTCAGGTGGGTTATCAGCCGGGCGATGCCGGTGTTTTCACCAGCGGTGGCACGCAGAGCAATCTGATGGGGTTAATGCTGGCGCGTGACGCCTTTTTTGCGCGCCAGGGTCACTCTATTCAGCAAGAAGGGCTGACGGGTGACCTGCGTAAAATCAAAGTATTCTGTTCTGAAAATGCCCATTTCTCAGTGCAAAAGAATATGGCACTGCTGGGCCTCGGTTATCAGTCCGTCACGCTGGTAAAAACCGACCGTTTTGCGCGTATGGATGTGAACGATTTAGCTGACAAACTGGCGCTGGCAAAAACCAATGGCGAGCAGGTGTTGGCAATCGTTGCAACCGCAGGCACCACTGATGCAGGTGCCATCGACCCGCTGCGTGACGTTGTCACGCTGGCTGCTGAACACAATATTTGGGTTCATGTGGATGCGGCTTGGGGTGGTGCGCTGCTGCTTTCTGAAAAGTATCGCGATTATCTGGACGGCATTGAACTGGTGGACTCTATTACGCTGGACTTCCACAAGCAGTTTTTCCAGACCATCAGCTGCGGTGCCTTCCTGCTAAAAGAAGCGCGACACTATGAGTTAATGCGCTATCAGGCGGCTTATCTCAACTCTGAGTTTGATGAAGCACAAGGCGTGCCTAACCTGGTTTCCAAATCATTGCAGACGACTCGCCGTTTTGATGCCTTAAAACTGTGGATGGGCCTGGAAGCGCTGGGGCAAAAGCAGTATGCCGGGATTATCGATCACGGTGTGACACTGGCGAAACAGGTTGCACACTACGTGTCTGAGCAAGCATCACTGGAACTGGTGATGGAGCCACAACTGGCAAGCGTGCTGTTCCGTTATCGTCCGGCTTCGCTGGCAACCGCAGATAATGCAACGGTAGCATTGCTGAACCAGCAAATCGGCGATGCGCTGTTGGCATCCGGTCGCGCTAATGTGGGTGTAACCGAATTTGATGGCGTAACTTGCCTGAAAATGACGTTACTGAACCCCACCGTGACGCTGAAAGACATTCAGCTGCTGCTGGCTCTGGTTGAGAAAACCGCAGAGCAATTGCAGAACGTATAATCCCTACTGAATTGCAGCGCAATAAAAGGCCGATGACGTTAAGTTATCGGCCTTTTCTCTTACGGCTAATACGGCTAAATGCGGCAGCCCTGTTTTCCTGCCTGCTCGCCCTGATCGCATACATTTTTACATCACGACAAATCAGATTCTGTTTACAGCCTGCTGCATACGCTTCATCCTGTGACACGATTTTTAGCCGGTTATGACTCTGCTACGATCGATTTTTAGTAAGAGGTTTTGGTGAAATGACACAAAAAAAGGCCACCCTGATGGGCTTGATCGCTATCGTTCTCTGGAGAGCGATTGTTGGGCTGATCCGTAGCGTAAGCGAGGGATTCGGTGCCATCGGCGGTGCAGCACTGATTTATACGCTGAGCTCCCTGCTGTTGCTGTTGACTGTTGGCTTCCCCAAAATTAAAACCTTTCCACGCCGTTATTTAATCATCGGAAGCGTGCTGTTTGTCTGTTATTGTCGCTACCGATGTAAAACTGGCCCACCTGCCGATGTAAATCTGACCCACCTAGGGTAAAAATGGCAGTTTTAAGGCACTGCCAATGATGACATTGGAGACCAGAGTGGAGATTAGTGTTTTACAC